>DMSR01000064.1 GCA_003457145.1 Bacillus sp. (in: firmicutes) | reverse complement strand
AGCGACGGCGATTGACATCAGCACAATTGCCCCGGTGCTGCTTGCAAATGACGAACAAATTGTCATTGAGCATATCAGGGGTGTGGTCCGCCAATGAACGATTTGGAAGAACAAATGGCAGGATTCCACTCAGAGAGTTTTCAACAACAAGAATCAAAAAATCAAGTTTTAACAATAATAGTGCCGGCCAGCACAGCGAATCTTGGTCCTGGCTTTGATTCGCTTGGTGTAGCGCTGAACTTGTATTTAAAAGTAACAGCTGAAAGCAATGAGAAGTGGGAAGTGCAACCCGGGTCTCATGAGCTAGAATGTTTTCCAAAGGATGAGAACCATTTCATATGTCAGGTCGCCATCAAAACGGCGCTGATGTACAAGCAGGTGATGCCCTCTTTAAAGGTGGCGGTACACAGCGAAATACCGCTCGCAAGAGGACTTGGTCCAAGTGCGGCTGCGATTGTGTCAGGGATTGAGCTTGCAGATTTTTTCTGCAGTCTTCATTTGACACGTGAAGAGAAATTGCAGATTGCAACGAAAATGGAAGGACATCCAGACAATGTTGGAGCCTGTATTTATGGAGGAGTGGTTGTAGGAAGCCAGATGGACGGGGAAGTGGACCTTACCGTACTGGGCAGCATAAACTTTGATCCGATTCTTGTGATTCCACATGAGGAATTGCTGACCGAGACATCAAGGGATGCTTTACCTGTAGTGATCGATTTTAGCCGTGCAGTCCAGGCGAGCGCCCTTGCTAATCAACTGCTTGCAGCACTCGTGACGGAGCAGTGGGAACTANNCTAGCTGGCAGGATGATGGCGGCTGATCTGTTTCATCAGCCATACAGAAAAAGGCTGGTGCCCTATTTTGAATTGATTCAGGAAAAAGCGGTCGAATCAGGTGCCTTTGGCGTTGCACTAAGTGGAGCAGGTCCTTCGGTTCTATGTCTCGCAAAACCTGGTATGGCTGATGCCGTGACTGAGCGCTTAAGGCAGGAGCTTAATCAATTGGAAGTGTACAGCCTGAAAATTGACCGCCAGGGATGCCGGACATCTATCCAATAGAATGGCTGTATTCGTTTTTTAAAAACACAATATAAAAAAAGCGGTTTTGCCTTTTCTGGCAAAACCGCTTTGTCATATATAGTCCAGATTAGAAAACCTGTTCAACCTCTACAACACCAGGTACTTCTTCTAAAAGTGCGCGTTCAATTCCCGCCTTAAGCGTGATTGTGGAGCTCGGGCAGCTACCGCATGCACCTAGCAAGCGAAGCTTTACAACGCCATCCTCAATGTCCACTAATTCACAGTCTCCTCCATCACGAAGAAGGAATGGGCGCAATTTATCTAATACTTCCTGTACTTGTTCATACATTTGTTGTTCAGTCATGCAAATCGACTCCTTTCATAATACTTATTATAATCACATCAGCCGGAAAAATCTATCGAATTAACTGAAAAACCTTTAAACTACAGTTTTTTCCTTATGCATACTTTCCCCTGTGTAGTAGAATGAAGGAAAATACCAGGGGGTAATTGATAATGGAGCGTAAAGAGGTAGAAATTGTCGTCTATGGTGCGGAAGTATTGTGCCCTAGTTGTGTAAACCTTCCGTCGTCAAAAGAAACGTATGAATGGCTAGAAGCTGCTATCAGCCGGAAATATGCTGAACAGCCTTTTAAAATAACCTATGTGGATATAAATAATCCACCTTCAGAGGAAGACAAAAAGCAATTCGCTGAAAGAGTGATCGAAGAGGATATGTTTTACCCTGTCGTCCTGCTTGAAGGCAAAGTCGTGGGGGAAGGAAATCCGAAATTGAAGACAATATATGCAGAATTAGAGAAATACGGGTATGTCCCAGCTTAAATCTGTTAAAGCATTCCTAATGGGGGTGCTTTTTTCTATTTGACTGGTGTATTTGGAGCTGCATTGTGATGTTATCAAATGAAGCAAAACGCTTTATTGGCGATTTTTTTATTTTATTGGCGAAAATCAAGATTTATTGGCGATTTTCACAACTTTATTGGCGAACTGGAAATTTTCGATGATTTTTACCAGTTGTGAAGATTCAAAAAGAGCAGATATAAAAATAAAAAGCCGGGCACATCACAGCCCGGCTCACAAATGATCAACCATTATGATACTTGTACATCCACAAAATACCTGACTTCAGCAAGCGTGCGACACGGCCGGTGATCGGGCGTTCTGCGACTAAGCCGAAGCCGTGCTTTTTGCCAAGTGACCCGATGACTCCTTTTAACTTGATTGTCGGGAAGGACTCTGGAGGCTGTTCGCCTTTCCAGCGTTTTTGCAGGACTTGGACAATCTGCTCGGCCTGGCCTTCTGCAAGCTGTGCGCTTGGAGCGTGTGGGAGGCTTGCACAGTCGCCGACCACATACACGTTTTCATGGCCTGGGATATTATGCTGAGGTGTGAGCAGGACTCTTCCCATTCCGTCCTTTTCAACCTCCATTTCCCTGACAAGCTTATTAGCCTGGATGCCGGCTGTCCAAACAATAGCGTCGCACACAATAGGCTCATCATGGTTATACAGCACATTCTTTTCCACTTCAGTTATGTTCGCATTGTTGATGATTTCAACTTGATGGTTGTCAAACCAATTTTCCACATACGTGCTCAATCTCTCGGAGAAGGCAGACAAAATATGGTTTCCTCGGTCAAAAAGTTTGATTTGTAAGTCTTTGCGGCTTTCGCTTAGTTCACTGGCGAGTTCTACACCGCTTAACCCTGCTCCGACAATGGCAACTGTGGATCCTGCTGGCAAGTTATTCAATGCCTGGTATGTTGCCCGTGATTTCTCAATTGTTTGGATGCTGTATGTGTAATCATCAGCTCCCGGAACATTGTGGTATTTATCTTCGCAGCCCAGCCCGATAATCAAATCATCAAAATCGATTGAGTCCTCATTCTGAATCTCCACCTTCTTGTCTTCAATGTCAATGGCAGTTACTTCACCATATTTAAGATGAAGACGGGGATGCTCAGGAAATGGCACTCGAATATGCTGATCGGAAATCGTACCTGCTGCAAGGGCATAATATTCTGTTTTTAAGCAATGGTAAGGAACGCGGTCGATCAGGGTGATGGTTACGTTTTCAGGCAGATCGTTTGGCAGCAATTTGTTCAAAACACGCATTCCGCCATAGCCGCCACCTAATATAACGAGATTTTTCATGTGAATTTCCCCTTTTTAACTCTTCAGAAACAGTTAATGAAGTATTTACAACTCGTATTAAATCCGTAAACGGATACAATTATCAGAAATTATTTTGCAATATTTTTTTCGAACAAACACCATAAAAAGTATAACGAAATTGTGACAAAATAACAACAATTTTTATAGTAGGAAAGATAGCGGGAGAAATTGACTGTTAACAGGAAAAAGGGTACGATTAAAAATTAGTAGAGAGGTGAAAAACATGATAAAGCCTATCATTGAATTTTGCATCAGCAACCTTGCGAGCGGTGCGCAAAAAGCGAGGGAAGAGCTAGAAAGAGACCCCGATTTTGACGTAATCGAATATGGATGCCTTGGCTATTGCGGGAAATGTGCCCAATCAATGTTTGCGCTAGTGAATGGAGAGCCGGTTACGGGTGAGACTCCTGAAGAATTGGTTGAAAATATCTATCAATATTTGGATGAAAATCCAATGTTTTAATAAGCTTGTTTTGTCCCATAGGTAATCTCAGTGATTCATGCTCCTGTATTGAAGGACCTAATAATATAATCGGCTGGCAAAGAGAATCTCTTGCCAGCCGATTATGTTTTCGAGTGAGCTCTTCAGCCTTCTTTGTTAAAAGGTATCGATTTTTTCCAACACCTAATCACTCGTTGTTTTCCTTGCTTGAATTCTTTATTTTCACCTTTTAATACAAGGCATACTGTAGGAAGCAGGATTAATCTGGATTTTTTTGAGTCTTTCTCATTTCTTGCCAGCGTTCTTTAGCCATTTGAATGATTTTCGGCTCCAATGACTGCTTTTGCCTTTCAATGACCTTTGAAAAAAACCTGGCTGCTTCCTGGCTATTGCCTGTCCTTCTGGATAGCTCACCAATCAAGTACAACAGCCGGTCCTCTGAAACCTGTGTACCTTTAAAATCGCCTTTGCTAAACGATCCAATATACTCTCCAAGTGCCAATTTTAGGAATCTCATTTCCTGAGCCTCGTTATTCTGTGAACGATAGATCCAGGCAAGCCTAATATATAAGCCGGCTGTTACTATATGCTTTTCTTTTTTCAAGGACGAACAATAGGCCCCTAGCTTATATGTTTTAATAGTGTCATCAATCGTCCGTTGACTGCTGAAGTCATGCGGTACCCACTGATTGCACACTTTATTGGACAGTTCTTCTTTAGTACCCGGCGGGAAATAAGGACTGAATTCATCAGTGGAGGAGAACCCGCAATTCGGGCAGACATTCACATAATATAGTGTTGGGTTTTCGAATTCTTGAGAATAGACCGGGGCAAAATCCGTGTCAAAATGGAGGACTTTCACGAAACGGGAACGCACTTTTTTAGTGGTAAATGAATGTTCACACATCAGGCATGTATAATTCTTGTCGTATAACGGATCTAACTGCGCCATTCTAATCACCTGCCAATCATCATTTTAAAGGTCATTGATGTCTTGAAGTTGCTGTATGAGCGGAAAGCGAAGCACCTTGAATCAAAATCATCAGTCTGAAAATCAAACTAGTATATACTATTAATATATTATAACAATTACCTATAGTGAATTGGTCATTCCTAGAAAAATTATAGAATAATTCTTTTTTGTGCTTGATTTGTTGAGCATTGGAAAAACACTGTATATACTATAAGAAAGAGTAACAAGGAGGTTTTTGACATTGGATAATAAGATTGTGATCCTTACAGAAGAAGCTGCATTGCAGGTTAAAGATATGATGAAACAAAGTGAAGAAGAGAACGCGTTCCTGCGTGTATCGGTAAAAGGCGGCGGCTGCAGCGGGCTCTCCTACGGAATGGGTTTTGCCCATGAAGTGGAGGAAGGCGACACTCAGCTGGAACAGCATGGTATTCAAATCCTTGTGGATAAAGAAAGTGCCCCTGTCCTGATGGGTACGACGATCAGTTATAAACAATCATTGATGGGCGGCGGCTTTACGATTGAAAATCCCAACGCAATCGCATCCTGCGGCTGCGGATCATCATTCAAGACAGCCACTCGCAAAGGCACTCCAGAGGAATGTTAATTTAGAAATCTTTTTAAGCACACTCGAAACAGGCATTAAAAATAGCAAGGTCGAAAACGACCTTGCTTTTTGCCATTCTACTTAAACATGGATGAACTGTGAAGCGGTTGGGCTTTCGCCTTTGGGTCCATATATGCTTTTGCATTGTTGACTGCTGTTGGAGCTTCCCCAAAGCCGGTTGCAATCAATTTAACCTTGCCTTCGTATGTGCAGATATCACCAGCAGCGTACAGGCCAGGAATGGTTGTTTCCATTTTGGAATTGACTACAATCGAATTCTTTTCGATTTCAAGGCCCCACTCTTTGATTGGCCCAAGTGAAGACACGAAGCCGAAGTTGCAGATGACTGCATCGACATCAACCGTTACAGACTCTTCACCATTTGCGTCCTGAAGAACAATCTGGGTGATGTTGTTTCCATCGCCTACCAGCTCTGTAGGAATATAAGGTGTCTTGATATCCACCTTTGAATTCTGCAGATTTTCGACACTGTGTTCATGGGCACGGAATTTGTCCCTGCGGTGAACAATTGTTACCTGCTCAGCTATAGGCTCAAGCATTAAAGCCCAGTCAACTGCAGAATCTCCGCCGCCTAAGACAGCAACCTTCTGGCCAGCGAACTGATTAAGATCATCTATAAAGTAGTGCAGGTTCTTACCTTCGTATTGGGCAGCGCTTTCTAGTTCAAGTCGGCGCGGCTGGAATGCACCGTTTCCGGCTGTGATGATAACTGTTTTGGAATAATGAACTTCCTTGTCGGTAGTTAGCTTGAATGTGCCATCTTCCTGCTTTTCAAGCTTTTCTACTGATTGTTCGAGCGCCGTAGCTGGCTCAAACTTTGCCATTTGGTCTTTCAGATTATTGATAAGCTCCTGGGCTCGTACTTTCGGGAACCCTGCAACATCATATATGTATTTCTCTGGATACAGTGCTGATAATTGCCCGCCTAACTGTGGCAAACTTTCAATAATCTTAACTGATGCTTGTCTCATTCCGCCATAAAATGCCGTGAACAGACCAGCAGGCCCCCCGCCGATAATCGTGATGTCATAAACTTTTTGATCTTCTTTCACTCCATATCCCCCTCACTATGTAGTAAAATTGCTCCAATTTTTATAATACCATAAATAGCAAAAATAAACTCCTATTCATAATAGAAGCTAGAATTAGGTACACTAAATTTAATGAAAAAATGGTTTTTTTTTAGATAAAAAGAGGGAATATGAGTATTATCAGAATATTACCAAGTTTATTTTGCCTATATTATTGCTTGAAAAAGGCCAGGAAAAAGAATATCATGTAATGTATGCAAGAATGTTAAGAATTTGTGACATTTTAAGGACATTTTTTTGAACTTTTTAGTGAATAATATCACAAACTTATACGGAGCTAAAAGGCAATATATAAAGAGAAAAGCCTTTAACAAAAATATTTTAAAAAGGTGGAAGTGATCACTTTGAGAAAGCCAAAGATCGTAATTTTAGGAGCAGGATACGGGGGATTAATGACAGCAACCCGTTTACAAAAAGCTGTTGGAGTAAACGAGGCTGATATTGTCCTTGTTAACAAAAATGATTACCACTATGAGACTACTTGGCTGCACGAAGCATCTGCAGGAACTTTGCACCATGACAAGGTACGTTATGATATCCGTGATGTAATTGATCGCCACAAAGTCGAATTCATCCAAAGTACGGTAGAAGAAATCAAAATGGATGAAAAGCGTGTAATCCTTGAAAACAGCGATATTACTTATGATTATCTTGTCATTGCCCTCGGTGCTGAATCGGAAACTTTCGGTATTAAAGGCTTAAAAGAGTACGCTTTCTCCATCGTCAATGTAAATGCAGCCAGACAAATTCGTGAACATATCGAATATCAGTTTGCGACTTACAATACTGAAGCTGAGAAAAAAGACGAGCGTCTTACTATTGTTGTCGGCGGGGCAGGATTCACAGGAATCGAGTTCATTGGGGAACTGACAAACCGTGTGCCTGAACTATGCAAGGAATATGATGTAGACTTTCATAAGGTTCGAATCGTCTGTGTGGAAGCTGCACCGATGGTTCTTCCAGGATTCGATCCTGAGCTTGTGAACTATGCTGTGTCACAGCTGGAGAAAAAAGGTGTTGAATTCCGTATCGGAACAGCAATCAAAGAAGCAACCCCAGATGGCATCATTGTTGCTAAAGGGGAAGATGAAGTTGAAGAAATCAAGGCAGGAACAGTGGTATGGGCTGCTGGTGTGCGTGGGAATTCAGTAATTGAAAAATCGGGAATTGAAGCAATGCGCGGACGGGTCAAGGTCCAGCCTGATTTAAGAATTCCAGGATCGGATGACGTATTCATTGTCGGTGATTGCTCGTTAATCATCAATGAAGAAATCAATCGTCCTTATCCTCCTACTGCACAGATTGCTATGCAGCAGGGTGAGATATGCGCTAGTAATATTGCAGCTCTAGTGCGTGGAAAGAACGAATTAGAGACCTTTACACCTGACATCAAAGGAACAGTTTGCTCTTTGGGCGAAGATGATGCGATCGGTGTGGCATTTGGTAAGAAAATGGTTGGAACGAAAGCTTCTTTCATGAAGAAGATGATTGACAATCGTGCACTTTACATGATTGGCGGACCTTCACTGGTATTCAAAAAGGGTAAATTTAACGTCCTATAATTCAAACTGGTAAACAGGCTCCTATCCGTGAGCCTGTTTTTTTGTGGCAGTATGCCAAATTAGATGTAGATCTGCGTTAAAGGTGTTTCAATCACCAGGATCATCATAAAAAGTGGCCTTTAATAGCTTCTCTTTTATAAGTTCCATTAGTAAACTTCTTGCATCTACATTCGTAACCTGGAAAAAGTTAAATTGACCGCTTGCGAAATGGGACACGGGACCACGTCCCCATTGTCAATTCATGACACATGAATTGTTTTTATAATTTTCTGAAACTTTAAGGTAGTGACAGGGATTTGAAGAAAAACAAGGATGTATCCGTTTTCAATAAGGTTTTTTGGTCAAATTCAGCCCTTTCCAAAATGATTGAAAATCTGATATATTATCAGAAAATTCAATATTAAAAAAGGAGAGGGTAATCAATGACGGTATATCTACAGGAATCTAAAGAATGTCCATATTGCTCTGGTAAAGGTTATTTTCAATTATTGCTTGGCGGTTCAGAAACATGTACCTGCTGCGGCGGTTCGGGCAAGTCAAAATAATAATCGAGTGTACCTTGGGGCCTTCGCAGTCTGCGAGGTTTTTTTGTTTTTGATTTAATCCCCC
>DMSR01000311.1 GCA_003457145.1 Bacillus sp. (in: firmicutes) | reverse complement strand
GGGCAAAGGCAGAGGATAGGAATTGCCCGAGCACTTGCTGTCAACCCTAAATTAATTGTTGCCGATGAACCAGTATCCGCCCTGGATGTTTCAATCCAATCTCAAATTTTAAACTTATTAAAGGATTTGCAGGATGAATTTAAATTGACCTATTTATTTATCGCTCATGACCTAAGTGTAGTTGAGCATATCAGCGATCGTGTCGGAGTAATGTATTTAGGGAAAATTGTTGAACTAGCTGATAAGGATGACCTTTATAAGAACCCATTGCATCCATACACGAAAGCTCTAATGTCCGCCGTACCTGTTCCTGATCCGCGTTTAAAAAGGGAGAGGATTATATTAAAAGGAGACATACCAAGTCCATCCAATCCGCCTTCGGGTTGCACCTTCCATACAAGGTGCCCGCTTGCCGCGGAACAATGCAGGCATGAAATTCCACTCCTTAAAGAACTCGATAATGGGCATTTTGTTTCTTGTCATTTATACTAGGTTTAGGTTAAAAATGCTTGTTGCAGAGGATGTTTGGCATGGATAAAAAAAATGTGCATATTATTGCTATCCAGGAAAAGTACCTATATAAAATTGCAAAACAAATAACCGAAGTATTGGGTGATGAAATTAACCTTAATCCTATTACTCTCAAAGAACTGCATTCTAACACGGTTAATAAAGATGATATAGTAGTTATTTCAAATAAGATGATTAAAGGAATCGTGTTGCAGCTTATTCCAAAGGAATGTCCTTGGATTATAGCAAAGCGTGACTTGAATTTTGTCAATGCAAAAGAAATAATCAATCTGCCCAGTCGGAAAAAAATACTTGTAGTGAATGACACAAAGACAAACACAGACGAAACGGTTGATTCATTAAGAAGGACGATTTTCGAACATGACTATATCCCGTACAATCCTGATGAATCTATCCCGCATTCTATTGACTATATCCTGACACCAGGAGAAAAGAATCTTTTGCCGTCAGGGCTAACGAATGTGATCGACATAGGATCAAGGCTGTTGGATATTGAAACCTTTTATGAGCTTGCCTATTTGCTAGGTCTGGAAAATGTTCAGGCTCAAATTGTCAAACGATATATTAAGTCGCTAGTTTCTCTCTCAATTAGCATTGAAGAAGTGCAGGATTCTGACGATAAAATTGTGAATGATATACGAAATGTTGCCAGATACCGTTTCGATGATGTAATCGCGGTAAGTATACCAATGAAAGAAACGCTTGAGAGATCCCAGAGATATTCTTCTTTAGGGGAGCCAGTAAATATACATGGAGATATTGGCACCGGAAAAAGTATGTTAGCCCAAGCGATTCATAATGCCTCATCGCCAGAAGCGTCTCCGTTTATCGCTATTAACTGTAGATCAGAATCAATCGATATGCTTGAAAAAGAGCTATTCGGCTATGAGCATGGTGACTTAATCTCGATGGGTTTATTCGAGATTGCAAAGAATGGAACAGTATACCTGGAAAATATAAATGAAATGCACCTCCCCTTACAACTTAAAGTGTTTAAAGCTGTAAAGGAAAAAGCATTCTTTCGTGTTGGCGGCACACATCCCATTCCTTTTATGAGCAGATTAGTTACAAGCTCTAAAAAAGAATTAAGTGGACTTGTGGAAAAAGGAACTTTCCTTTCAGAATTCTATGATGTCCTAAGGTTGAATCTTAAAGTGCCATCCTTGCTGGAGAGAAAAGAAGATATAATTCCATTAATACATAACTTTAAAAAAAGGTTGAACAAAAGCGATATTGCCATTAGTTCAGAAGTGATGGAGGAATTGATTCGTTATGGTTGGCCAGGCAATGTAAAGGAGCTATATAACGTTATTACGTATCTCTTATTCTTGGGTGAGGATCCAATTAGTGTTGAATCACTGCCGCTTAGCATTAGGTTTATTGAAAGGGAAGGGGATTTAACTTCAGTCATTCAACCTGAAAAGAAAATTCAAGAAATGATTAACAAAATAGAAACACATGGTTTTTTAGATGAAAGTACCGAGATATTAAGGATTTTTGCTGATGGAAAAAGAGAAAGGTTATCCTTTGGCAGAATAACTGTGAAAAAGCTATTAGAAAATAAAGGTATAACTTTAACAGAACAACAGCTTCGAATGCGAATAGAAGTTCTTCAGCAGTTAGGCCTGCTCATTGTTCGCCAAGGTAGAGCAGGGTCAACGATTTCAAGGGAAGGGGAAGAATTTTTATCTTTTCTTAACCAATATAAAAGCAGATTATCTCCTGTTCTTAGAGGGAAAGGGTGAATGATTTGTGTATAAGACTAGTTCTGTTAAAGTGAATTTTTGTTTGAAAAGATTTCTTTATGAAATTGAGAGCATAATCTTAAACTGAAAATCCTGCGAAATAACTTCGCAGGATTTTTTATTTTACTCTTTTTTCACCCTGAAATGATCCTGCAGCACTGGCCAGTTCTGCGGGAAGGGAATTCCGAGTACCCAGTAGCTGATGCCTCTTAAGCCGTATTCTTTCACGGTTTCATACTTGGCTTGAACGCTTCGGGCGTCCTCAAACCACACTTCATGCTGTTGCCCGCCTTCGTCTGTATAGCGGAAAAATGGTGATTGGTAGGTTTCATGGTATTGAATCGAAACTCCATACTGGGCAGCAAGAGCCACGGCAGCCTTCGGATTGACTGTACGCGCGTAGGTGCCCTTGACCCATGGGATCCGCCAATCTCTACCATAAAGTGGTACACCCATCAGAATTTTTTCTGGAGGGATGGCTGTCACGGCATAATCCAGTACCTTCCTGACTTCACTGATCGGAGCGATTGCCCAGGGTCTTCCTCCGGACCATCCCCATTCGTACGTCATCAAGACAACGAAGTCGACTATTTCTCCGTGGGCGTCATAATCATGTGCTTCATATAATAGACCCTCCTGGTCTGCTTTTACCTTAGGCGCAAGTGCTGTTGAAACGGTATAGCCCTCCGGATGCAATCGTGAAACAGTTTTTCGCAAGAAGGCATTGAAATTTTCCCGGTCCTCAGGGTAAACATATTCGAAGTCGATATTCAACCCGGTGTAATTCTTTCCCCTCATCCTTGCTAAGACATTAGTCAGCAGTACATCCTGCGCTTCTTGATTCCTCAGGATGGCTG
>DMSR01000310.1:6715-6835 GCA_003457145.1 Bacillus sp. (in: firmicutes) | reverse complement strand
AGTTCAGAAGGCTCATCAAAAAGAACTCCTATGCCTATAAGAATTCAGATGCAAAGAGGGCAACAATCACTGCGATAAGACCACCTTAATGAAAATAATTCATGTCAAAACCAATGGGGA
>DMSR01000310.1:0-6708 GCA_003457145.1 Bacillus sp. (in: firmicutes) | reverse complement strand
ATTAATCATATCTCACGAGTTGGATTATTCCTGATCCTAATTGCCTCGGAATTAAGTTTGCATGCATGGCTTTGGTGGAGCGGTTACTGGGGATATCAGCATTCGCTGCCATTGCATTTAAGCAGCATCTCACTGATCCTTTCTGCGATTTTGTTATTGACGAAAAAATACACTCTATTTGAATTCACTTATTTTGTCGGTGTCGGCAGTGCTCTCCAGGCAATGCTGACACCCGATATCAATCTATATACCTTTCCGCATTATCGTTATATTCATTTCTTCATTTCACATGGCGGGACTGTAGTAGCAAACGCGTTCATTATTTTCGTAGAGGGATATAGGCCAACCGGGAAATCTCTATGGAAAGCCTTTTTATTGTTAAATGGATACACCTTATTCGTTTTTATCGTTAATTATCTTCTTGAGGGTAATTATATGTACATCTCCGAAAAACCGATCAACCCGTCAATCATCGACTACTTAGGACCCTGGCCGTGGTATATTCTTTCCTTGGAAATAATTGCACTCGTCACATTTTTGCTTTTATATATTCCATTTTGGTTTATTGCCCGGCATCGAAAATAAAAAAGGAAGCTGTCATGATTTTTGGCAGCTTCCTTTCATCTATTTCCTTATCTCAGATACTTGCTCCTTATTTCTTCCTCAGGGACTGAATCGAAATTTTCAAGCGGTTCAATGACCCCAAGCAAATTCTCTCCAAGATAGATGCCATAAGTACCAGCTTTATTCATCGTGAATTCTGTATCGACAATTCCGTTTGTGCCCTGGAATTCATGTATGATTTGCATGTTTGATGTATCAATGATCGTGAACTTTCCTTGAGGGTTATCAAAGGCAGTCAAATCCAGTGACATTTTTACAGGGATATTTACTTCCGTAATGAAAATGAGCGGCTCAATTTCATAGCCAATCCCTTTAACCTCGATTGTTTGAGCAGCGCCTGACAATGCTGCTTTTTTGACCAGGCGATCTGTTGGAACCTGGGTGATATCAGGGCCATAAATGCTTGGTTTTGTCTGTACTTCTGACTCTTCAGCGGGTCTGCCTGCAGGAATTCCTTCAGCAGGAATACTGGCTGACGCAGTTACAGCCTCCAGATCCTCCACGACTTTGATCTGCCCGCGAATCATTCCCATCCAGCAGCTAAAGTTAAGGTCCCCTTCTCCAGGAGTAAAGGCTATCTCATTGTTCCCGCTTTGGAGTTGTGCCTGTATATTCAGTGCCGGGATAACGATTGTCTTATTGCAGCTTGAAATCTCTTTCCCATCCACAATCCACTTGACCGGGATGTCTTTTTGCACATAAAGTACGTTTGGAGTATAACCGCTATAGCTGGCTGTCATGTTCAAATATTGGACTCCGTCCTTTATGGTTGCTTTAATCGCTCCAGCACTGGCATAATCCGTTCCAAACGCACCAATCCTCGCTAAAAAAGCGACTGGGCTTGCGTTCATTCCAGCAATGGCCAGCCCTCTGTTGCTCATGATCAGGCCGAGCATAATGATCAGCACACCGCTGAATTTAAGGATTTTCTTTGTATATGCTTTGCTTAGCAGGCCTGACAACGCCCCCACTGTCACCATGAGTGGCACTGTACCCAGCGAGAACATGAACATCGACAATGCCCCTGCTGCTGCACTGCCAGTTCCCAGAGCAAAAATTTGCATCGTCTGAAGCGGCCCGCATGGCATAAAACCGTTCAAGATTCCGACAAGGAAAGGCGCCCGGGGCTTTGCTTGAATCTTACATACAGCTGCAGGCAGTTTAATTTGAAACTTTCTGAAGGCACTGAAGCCTGCCATGTTCAATCCCATCATAATCATGAAGACCCCGGCAAACATCTGCATACCTGCCTGGGCAGGAAGTGAAAGGGCGAATACGGAGCCAACTGCACCAACTGCTCCACCCAGGATGGTGTAGGAGGTGACCCTTCCAAGATTATATAACAGGCCTGGCTTCATCGAACTAAGCCTTCCCTTGTTTCCCTTATTGATGGTTTGTGATAGCATGATCCCCCCGCACATACCGACACAGTGTATCGAGGTCAGAATACCCACCACGAACAGCACTGCATAAGAGGCGTTGTTAAGCTTCGCTTCCATGTCAAATCCAGCGGTATTCATCCCAAGCAGAATGATTGCAGCTGCAATCATCACAAGCCCGATAAACCTGCTGTCTTTCGAACTCTCAGTGGAATATCCCGCTGCCTTGATCCCTTCTTTAATCTGTTTCAGGCTGCATAAAGAGTCATCATATCCGATTTGGACATATTGTCCGCTAAAGCTTGCTTTAGCAATAATGACTCCCTCCATTTTGTTCAAGGTTCTTTCAACCCGCTTTTCGCAAGATGTGCATGTCATATCGTACACATTTAGTTTTGTCCTTTTGATACTCATTACGTTCACGACCTTTACACACAGATTCAACTCAGGGATAAAGATGGGGGCCTATAAAGATGGTTTAATCAAGGCTGTTATCGCAGGAATTGTTGCTTTTTGAAAAATATGGATTGGCCATTACAGTAAAAGACTGTTTTTCAGGCGGAAAGCACACTCCGCTCTCACTAATTAGACGATAAGTCATAAATATGCAGAAAATATGCGTTTTCTATGGAAAAAAGTTGACATGTTCCTATCCGAGCCAAAGAGTTTGATATTTTTAAATAATTAAAGCAAAAATAGCCTTAGGCGTTCTATTCTAAAACTTGGACTATAGAGGATATTTCCAGCCATCCTCTTATTCACGTAACAGAACAGTCATATAAAATCTATAAATTCTGCACATTTACTATTTACATTAATGGATAAGGTGAACAACTTATTTCTTTGTTTTGATAGAAAAGCTACGTTAAATAAAGATTAGACGAACTGCCTTGTGAAAGTTGAACATGCTTGATCACGGTTTAGTCGAGTTCCAGATTTGGAAACCACGCTGCTCTCAGCAGATTATTTCCCCCAAAAATGACAGGGGCATAAGGAGAGGTTGTTATGAGCCAAAGCGCCACAGAGACATCCATTCAAATCAAAGGTATGACTTGCGCTGCATGTGCCGTCAGAATTGAAAAAGGGCTTAAAAGATTGGATGGGATCGAGGAGGCAAACGTCAATCTTGCCCTTGAAAGGTCAGCAATCAAATTCAACCCTGCTAAAACATCCATTGGCCAAATTCATCAGAAGGTCAGGGATTTAGGGTATGAGGTGGTTACCGAAAAAACAGAGTTCACTATTACAGGCATGACTTGTGCAGCCTGTTCTTCTAGGATTGAAAAAGGACTGCTCCGACTCGAAGGGATTAGCTCGGCACATGTCAACCTTGCATTGGAAACTGCGACTGTCGAATACAACCCATCTGTCCTTAAACCTAAAGATATCATTCAGAAGGTTGAGAAGCTTGGTTACAGTGCAAATATAAAAGAAGAGGCGAAGCAGCAGGAAACAGCCGATCATCGCCATAAAGAAATAGAATCACAGACTGGCAAGTTCATTTTTTCTGCGATCCTATCCATTCCGCTTTTATGGGCAATGGTTGGACACTTTGAATTCACTTCATCCCTGTATGTACCTGCAATGTTCATGAACCCTTGGGTTCAGCTGGCATTGGCAGCTCCCGTACAATTTGTAATCGGCAAGCAATTTTATGTAGGTGCCTATAAAGCACTCAGGAATGGAAGCGCGAATATGGATGTGCTTGTCGCCCTGGGTACTTCTGCAGCTTTTTTCTACAGCCTTTATTTATCACTCGTTTCCCTTGGAGAGAATGCCCATACCGTCGAACTTTACTATGAGACAAGTGCGATTCTGATCACGCTAATCATTTTAGGCAAGCTGTTCGAAGCAAAGGCGAAAGGCCGGTCTTCTGAAGCCATCAAGAAACTCATGGGTCTGCAGGCAAAAACAGCATTAGTAGAGAGGGGTGGGATCGAACAGGAAATTCCATTGGAGGACGTCATTGTTGGCGATCTGATTCATGTTAAACCAGGTGAAAAAATCCCTGTAGACGGCAAAATCATCGAGGGCCGCTCCGCGATTGATGAATCAATGTTAACAGGAGAAAGCGTGCCAGTAGACAAAGGTTCTGGTGATGAAGTCATTGGCGCGACAATCAATAAAAACGGATTCTTAAAAATAGAAGCAACAAAGGTCGGCAAAGATACTGCATTGGCCCAAATCATCAAGGTTGTCGAGGAAGCCCAGGGCTCAAAGGCCCCGATTCAAAGGCTCGCCGATCAAATTTCAGGTGTATTTGTCCCAATCGTGGTCGGTATAGCAATTATTACATTTATCGTCTGGTATGTATGGGCCGCTCCCGGAGATTTTGCTGGTGCGCTTGAAAATATGATTGCAGTTCTTGTTATTGCGTGTCCATGTGCTTTGGGCCTTGCGACTCCAACTTCCATCATGGCTGGCTCCGGCAGGGCTGCTGAATTCGGCATCCTCTTCAAAGGCGGAGAGCATCTGGAAACAACCCACCGGATTACCTCTGTCATACTCGATAAAACAGGTACTGTTACAAACGGAGCCCCTGTACTGACAGATGTCATTTTAGAAAACGGCCAATCAGAAACCGAGCTTTTAGCGCTTGTTGGCAGCGCTGAAAAACAATCTGAACACCCTCTTGCACAGGCAATTGTCCAGGGCATTAAAGATAAAGGAATCAGCCTCAAGGATGTTACAGAGTTTGAAGCCATCCCCGGATTCGGTATTAAGTCTGTCGTTGAAGGAAATGAGCTTTTAGTCGGGACTAGAAAACTAATGGCATCTCATGGAGTTGAAATTGCCCAGGCAAGCATTCACATGGACGCCCTTGAACGGGAAGGAAAGACAGCGATGCTAGTCGCAGTCAACCGCGACTATGCAGGCATCATTGCGGTTGCTGATACAATCAAGGAGACATCAAGGCTGGCGATAACCAGATTGAAGGAAATGGGTCTTGATGTCATCATGATCACAGGTGATAACCAGCAAACGGCTAAAGCCATTGCCGCCCAAGTTGGAATCGATCAGGTCATCGCCGAAGTCCTTCCGGAAGGTAAAGCAGAGGAAGTGAAAAAACTTCAGGAAGCGGGCAGGAAAGTGGCTATGGTTGGTGACGGAATTAATGATGCACCTGCCCTGGCTGTTGCAGATATCGGAATGGCAATCGGAACGGGAACGGATGTAGCAATGGAAGCTGCTGATATCACCCTGATCCGTGGAGATTTGAACAGCATTGCCGATGCGATCTTCATGAGCAAAAAGACAATCAGGAACATAAAACAAAACCTTTTTTGGGCGTTTGGCTATAATACGCTGGGCATTCCAATTGCAGCCCTTGGGTTCCTTGCACCATGGCTTGCCGGAGCAGCAATGGCTTTCAGTTCAGTGTCTGTCGTCCTGAATGCCCTGAGGCTGCAAAAAGTAAAACTCTAAAGGTGGGATTCCATTATGGTTAAGAAGTGGACGATAGCAGGGCTCATTTATTTGGCAGCAGTGATGGCAGGGTATGGAATTTATGATATGGCTGTCGAACCAGCAGCCGACCAGCACCAGGAGGAAAATGTGAACCATGACGGTAAGTAATGATTGAAGAGGTATGGCCGCTGCCATACCTCTTTCCTTTACACATCCCCACCCTCCTGCCTTTATTTATTAGGGCAGGTTCACTTCTCTGCTTCTCCAGAACCCATAAAATGTAGGAGTGCCCTAAAAACCACAGCTAAAAAAAAGCGGAACGAAAATACTCGTTCAGCCTCCTCTGATTATTCTGCTAAAACTCCAGCCTCGACGTATTTGTCAAAGAATTCAAGAATTGTTCGGTTGACTAGAATTTCATTTGCCTTTTTGGAGAAACCATGCCCTTCATCCTCTAAAACGAGATATTGCACATCGAATCCTTTACCCTTCAGTGCTTCTGCAATTTGATCAGATTCTCTTTTTACGACCCTAGGATCGTTCGCACCCTGGATGATTAACATTGGCTTTGTCATGTTATCCAAATAGGTGATCGGTGAAAACTCCGGTCGACTGCCAATTGGCAAACTTATGCTTTAGGTTACAGAAAAATAAAAATCCACCAACATATGTATTGGTGGAGACGGTGGGACGTGCTATTCCATACTTTCGTGATGGCACTGACTATATCTTGAACCTGCCTTGGCAGGTCCTCCGGCGTATTATGCGAAATTCAGATTTACCAGGATTCAGGTAGGATTTCGCATCCTAGTACTACCATTTTTGAAATGGCAGCCTATAAGTCGATACACGGCTGTTGGATTACTCCACATACCGCTCGGCATTGCCTTATCGCCATTTAAGCGACTTAGGTTTCACCGATAAAGCCGAATTTTCACTTATGTGTTACCACATAAGGCGACTAATTACTAATCGAACCCGCGTCCAAAGATAACGGCACTTAAGCTTCTACGAGTGTAGTCGACATATTGGCGCTTCGCTGATCCTTTTGCCTGCCGACAGGCGGCCGGTCAGCTAGTCTGGTTGTTCTCTTCCTTCGCCCTCAGACGGTGGACTCCGGCGTAGCCTACTTAGAGTGAGTCCGCTACCCTACCACATAGGCGATGGAGGGGCGAACAGCTATGCAGTTATTAAGCTGCGAAAGCTAGGTTGTTGTTAGTTTTGCCAGTTATAGGCGTTGACGTTTTAACGAGGCCGATCCCCTCGACTCGCCACCTAAGCTCAAACTACCCCTGTC
>DMSR01000062.1 GCA_003457145.1 Bacillus sp. (in: firmicutes) | reverse complement strand
AACCGGATGATTTATATTATTATTCTTTCACAAACAACCGTGTTCATGGAAAAATAATAATATAAATCATCCGGTTTCCCGTCTTTGCCGATTATTGCAGCTGGCTTCGAAGGAGTGAAGTCTAGGCTAATCTCGGCATCCTTCTCCAGTAATTGGACAACAAAAGAGTCTTCATTTTCGTCTTTAAAGGAAAATTTATGTGCACCATAAACCAATTCAGTCGGATTTTTTTCGAGACTGGTATTCTTCAATAGAACATGTGGCGGCGGGATATCCCCCTTCAACAAGCTTTTATACAGCCCCCACATTTTCCGGTCGGTTGGATGGATGAGCAAATAGAATGGCAAATAGAGCAGCATATTCAATTTCACTTTTGTATCAATGCTCGAATAATTCATTCTTTTTTTCTTATTAAGGTCGACCAGCGTATGAATTATATAATGCCCTTTGCTGAATTCAAGCTCTCCTACCCGAAAAAAAGAAGCCATTACAGCATATTTCCCGCCACGGTCCCCGTTCAGAAAAGTAAAAAAGTACCACCACTCGATATTGGAATCCTTATGGGGACCCGCATCCTTTGGCAGCGATATTTTATTTAATCTTTCATCATTCATCCCAGCACACACCTTTTGTTTTTAGTAAGGTATGCATGTAAGGTGGGCGAGGGACTATAAAAGGTGCAATTAATAGTATTTATTAACAAAAAAATAAGCCGTAAGCTTTTCTTGATATAAAAACCAATGAAATTGCAGGCGCTTGAAAATAACCCTGCAGTAGCATATCCTTAAGGATATATAATTCAGATTTAAGGATGGGATTAACCTGCGTATCAATAAATTCATTAGCGAATCCGGAAAAACTTCAAGGCGCGGAGCAGACCGACTGATTGAAGAGGGCCGCGTGACGATCAATGGAAAGGTTGCAAAAATAGGCAGTCAGGTAGAACCAGGGGATGATGTCAGGGTAAATGGCGACCAAATCCGCATGGCGAGGAATTACGTGTACATCGCCTTAAATAAACCTGTCGGCATTACCAGCACTACAGAAAAGAATGTAAAAGGGAATATTATCGATTTAGTTAATCACCCCTTGCGGATTTTTAATATCGGGCGACTTGATAAGGATTCTGATGGATTAATCCTGCTTACAAATGACGGTGATATCGTAAACGAAATTCTTCGCGCCGAAAACAAGCACGAGAAGGAATATATTGTCTCAGTGGACAGGCCGATTACCCCTGAATTCATTAAGCAAATGTCTGAAGGTGTCAGGATTCTTGGCACAAAGACACTGCCAGCAAAAGTAGTCCAGCTTTCTAAATTCGATTTCAATATTACGTTGACCCAGGGATTGAACAGGCAAATCCGCCGGATGTGCGAAGCCCTTGGCTATGAAGTCTACAGACTTCAACGCGTCAGGATCATGAACATTCATCTTGGGAACCTCCAGGTTGGACAATGGCGGGACCTGACGAAGAAGGAGAAAACCCAATTATTCAGAGATTTAGATTACGAGCCAAAAGAGTGGTAATGAAAAGAGGCAGAGCTGTTATATAGCTCTGCCTCCTTTTTTTAAGAGAAAAACGATGTAACAAAACTTCAAAAGAATGTAACCTAATCTTTCTATTGATGAAATGTAATTATGTAATAATGAAAACTTCTAGCTTCTTTTCTGTATAAATCATAACACTTAGGAGGTGTGAAAATGGCAGGAATGCAAAATAGAGGTAG
The DNA here is from genome assembly GCA_003457145.1 of Bacillus sp. (in: firmicutes). Classification (GTDB taxonomy): domain Bacteria; phylum Bacillota; class Bacilli; order Bacillales; family Cytobacillaceae; genus Mesobacillus. The sequence goes on along the minus strand of DMSR01000062.1, from coordinate 2,043 downwards.
AAGGATAAGATGGGGAAGAGTTATTAGCGCCCTGCTTATCATTGGGATTTTTGCTGTTGGCATTATCAATATATTTCAATTTATGGAAGAAACGATAAAAACCTTTAAACAGCCTTTTCAAAAAGCTGAAGCAAACCATACATTTGAAGGGACTAAAGGCAAAACGGAAGCTGTGAACGTTCTATTATTGGGAAGTGACACACGAGAGGAAAATCGAGCTCGTACAGATACTATAATGGTTGCTCATTATAACCCGCAAACTCATGATGTGAAACTTATTTCTCTTATGCGAGATATGTATGTTGAAGTACCTGAATATGGACATCAAAAGTTAAATGCTGCTTATTCATTTGGAGGCTCAGAATTACTCAGGGATACCATAAAATCAAATTTCGGGCTTGATATTCATCATTATGCGATTGTTGACTTTAAAGGCTTCGTAAAAGCTGTGGATCTTCTCGTCCCAAATGGAATTGAAGTGGACATACCATATGAGATGTCTGATGGTATAGGAATGAAATTAGAACCAGGAACGCAACAATTGAACGGTAAAGAGATGTTAGGGTATGTTCGCTTCCGCCAAGACCGTTTAAGTGATTTCGGCAGGGTCCAAAGACAGCAAGAGGTAATTACAAAAATAAAAGAGGAAGCTTTCAATATAGAAAGTGTAGGGAAACTCCCAGACTTATTTAAGCTTTTAAATACATACGTTGATACAGATATTGATACTCCCACACTAATAACAATTGGAAAAGACATTATGACGGATGAGAACAAGGATGTAGAAACCATTCGCATACCTGAAGATGGAAGTTTTATGAATAAACGTTATGATGGGATTGGTGACGTTTTAGAAGTAGACTTAGATGAGAATAAAAAAATACTAAATGACTTTTTAAAAAGCTAAAACCGAAGCAAAACCTGGCGATATTCCTGTTTAAATTTTAAATTGATGATAACTAGCAAACCGCTCGAGTCAGGACATCGTGCGGTTTACTAGCTGATTTCGGCTGGACATCGCGGGGAATTGAACCTATCTGTCCTGACACCGAGGATCGCTGGCTTTTCTTTTCCTGCCAGGAATCGTTTCCGGATTCGAATCATCTAATTCTTTCAATTTCCAGACGCAGCAGATAAAACCTTTAAGAGTCTCTTCCTGTCCATATGCAATTCCTGAGCCTCTTCAATTGTTACTTCCTGAAAAGATATCAGACTGCCGGGTAGTGCTTGTGCCAATAATGGAATGTCGACTGAAATGACCGTTCCGATTCGCGGGTAGCCTCCTGTCGTTTGCCGTTCGGCCATGAGAATGATCGGCTGGCCGTTGGCTGGCACCTGAATGCCTCCCAGAGGAATAGCATCGGAAATGATATCCGCCCCGCCTATATGGTCAAGCTTAGGGCCAGCAATCCGGTATCCCATTCTGTTGGATTGGGTTGATACTTTGTATTCATTCGCCAAAAATGCAGCGATTGTACTCTGGCTGAATTTCTCCAGGTGAGGTCCCAGAATCACTCGGATGGTAAGCTTCTGTTTATATTCGGGAATCAACTCACGATGAAGAAATCTATTTGTGCAAACAGCCGGCCGTCCATACAATAGGTCCCCCTCCATCAAAGCCCGCCCGTCAAAACCGCCTAGCTTGCCATTTATGTATGTCGATTTGCTGCCCAAAACGAGTGGAACATCTATGCCGCCCGCAAAGCTGATATATGCTCTTGCACCACTCTGCACTCTTCCAAATGATAGAATATCGCCTTTTTTGAAAGCAAAGCTTTTCCATAACGATACTGATTGCCCATTTATCTTCGGCTCTAAATTACCACCGCATACCGCAATGGAAACATCACTCAATGCTTCAAGGCTCGGGCCAGCCATGGCAGACTCTAGACATGCTTCGCCAGGCCGGTTTCCGGTCAACACATTCGCTAGCTGCAAGGAATAGGCATCCATTGCGCCTGAAGGACTGATGCCGTATAGCTGATTTCCAAATCTTCCAAAATCCTGTACCGTGGTTTGCAAGCCAGGCTTCAGGACCTTAAA
>DMSR01000437.1 GCA_003457145.1 Bacillus sp. (in: firmicutes) | reverse complement strand
TTTTTGTTTATTCTTATTTTTTTGACGCGCTTTCAGCCTTAGCGAATTTATACCTTCTTCATAAACATAGCTGCAAAGATGGGAGTTAATGTTAAACATGCTGTCAAGATAGTGTATGGAGGTTCCAAATAGAAAGGAATTTACTAGATAGAGTAGTGTTTGTTAACAGGTTAGAATAAAATTATGCTTATAAGAGGACATTTTAAGGATGTGAGTTCATATGAGTGATGAAAATCAAACTGACTTTTCTTTTTTTATTGGTCAAAAGCTTGTTGACATGAATACAGATCAAAACGGCTGGATAAAGGGGGATAAAGGTTGATTAATAGAACAAATCTGCTGCAAGAATCATATAAACAGACCAAATACCAGTTGGTCGGCCATGGTAAACGCGATATCAAGGTATTAAAGGAAGCTTTCCAAAATATTGAGGATCATCTTGAAAGTGATTTATATGGCAAAGGCCGGGTAATTGAAGATTTCCAGGCAAAGATGGCTGCTTTTTTGGGAAAAGAATCTGCAGTTTTTTTTCCGAGCGGAACGATGGCTCAGCAAATTGGTTTGCGTATTTGGTGTGATGAGAAAGGCTTAAATAAGGTGGCTTACCATCCACTTAGCCACCTTGAAATCCATGAAGAAGATGGTTTGAAAGAATTACATAACATCAAAACCGTTTTGCTTGCTGATAAAAGCCGGGTAATAGAGCTTGAAGATGTCATGAAGATGGAGGAAGGGATTGCATGTCTTTTGTTGGAATTGCCTCAGCGTGAAATCGGCGGGCAATTGCCAGACATTGAAGCGCTTAAAGAAATTTCAATCCACTGCCGTAAACAGGGCATTAAATTACACCTCGATGGAGCCCGTCTCCTGGAAGTATTACCGTATTACGAAAAGTCTGCCGCGGATATATGCAATCTTTTTGACAGTATTTATATGTCTTTTTATAAGGGGGTAGGCGGAATAGCCGGGGCTATTTTGGCTGGTGATTCTCAGTTTATCGAGAAATCCAAGGTTTGGAAGAGGAGGTATGGCGGTGACTTAATTAGCCTTTATCCATATATCCTTTCAGCGGAATATTATTTTGATAGGAGAGCTCATAAAATGCAGCAGTATTACGAAGATGCGCAGGAGCTCGCCCAGCTTTATAATTCGTGTGATTACATATCAACACTTCCGCAAGTCCCAGTATCAAACATGTTTCATGTCCATATTCCTCAAGGTAAAGAAGAATTGGAATCTATTTTAATAGAAGTTCAACAAAAAACAGGAATCGGCATCACTAACCATTTAAGAGAAACCGGGAAGAGTTCCTGCTACTACGAAGTAAGTTTGGGTGATTGTTACCGGGAGGTTCCTAAGGAGTCTTTGAAAGAGGCAATCAAACAACTGGATATATTAATGAAAAAAAGGGTCCAATCTAACAAAAATTGAATGGTTAGAGTATGATCCTTAGATGAAGGGCGGCTATTAAGGGGCTGCCTTTTTTTTTGTTGAATAACATTATAATTCTCGAAGGAGTTTAAACAAAATTCTCAGTGGAATAGTCGAGTATAACAAAACTAGGTACTTTGGCAGTTAAACCACTTCTATTTTGATCATTAGTAGTGTGAAATGCAATGAGGATGGTATATGGAGAAGAGAGAGGAACAAAATGACAATCACTGTCCCCTTGCTGATCATTTTTTGAAAAGGGGTGTCTCTTATTGGTAAGTTTATTTGGATCATTGGGTTTTTCATATGGATGAAGGCCGATTTTATGATAGGGAAAAAATTTACGTCTCATAGACTGCTGGAGTACCCAAATCGAAAAGGGGAAACGGAGTTTTTCGGGAATGGAACCTATTATTTTGAGAAACTATTCAGCGATCTTTCTCATGCCAAGTCTACAATCCATCTTTCCTTTTACCGGTTCAAGCACGATTCCTCCGGAAAGCAATTATTAGATGTTTTAAAACAGAAGGCTGCGGAAGGTGTGAAGGTACGTCTCCTTTTAGACCTATTTGGAAGCCTGCGATTTCCTCAAGATGCGGTGAAGGACTTGAAAGAGAATGGCATTGAATTTGCCTATTCTCATATCCCCTCATTTCCCCTGATTTTCACTACTCTCAATCGGAGAAACCATCATAAAATTGTTGTTATCGACGGAAGGTTAGGATTCGTTGGAGGCTTTAATGTTGGGGATAATTATGCCGAAAAGGACTCGCAAACAGGATTTTGGCGTGATTATATGGTCAGGATAAAGGGAAGCGGAGCAGAAGATTTACAGAAACAGTTTTTAGAGGATTGGGCCAAAGCCGGTATGGATATTGGTAAAACTGATAACCTGTTTCCAGAGTTGAGGGAAGGTTCAACTGCCTTTCGATTGGCAGCCAATAGTGGAGGTTCCCTTGATACTAAACTCCTTGATTTAATTCAATCCGCCAATAAAAGAATAATCATAGGTTCTCCCTATTTCATTCCTACTGCAAAGGTGGCGAGAGCCTTAATTAAGGCTAGGAACCGAGGGGTCAAAATCATCGTTATTTTACCTGAAAAAGCTGATCATATACTAGTGAAGGAAAGGGCCTTAACTGAATTCACTTCACTCATTCAGGAAGGAATAACCCTGTTTCTCTACCAAAAAGGATTCTATCATGCAAAGCTGATGCTGGTCGATCAACAGGCCGCCTATGTGGGGACATCTAACTTCGATATTCGGAGCTTCCGCACGAATGATGAAATGGTCTTATTTACTGAAGACCCTACGATGCTTAGGGAAATTGAAATCAATTTTCATGAAGACCTGGAGTGCTCGAAAAAGCAAGAGCTATCTGATGTAAAGGCTGGCGGGATCCTTTCAAAAGTAAAAAGAGGATTGGCCTATGTCTTCACAAATTTTTTATAGTGCTGTGTGAAAGGAGCAAAATTTATTAAGGGAAGAGTGATATGTTTTGAATAATAACAAGAAACAGGCAAAAAAAATAGGTTTCCCAATAATACTCATGCTTGCAGGAATAGGTATATCGATCCTATTAATATTTTTTTTCACAAAAATAGCAGAGGAAATCCTGGAGCAAGAGGTGCATGCTTTTGATACGACGATCATTGATTTTTTAAAATCCATTGAAAGCAGCATCCTCGATCAAATTATGATATTTGTGACCGAACTCGGGTCTGTATGGTTTCTGGCTTTGTGTTCAGTTATCTCTATTATTACGCTATGGTTCAAATATAACGATAAATGGGGAATACTCTTATTTATCATTGGAATCGGCGGAGGCGGGCTCCTGACAAAACTACTAAAATACTATTATGAGAGAGGTCGTCCATCCATTAATCCGGAAATAGATGCGATCGGCTATAGTTTTCCAAGCGGACATTCGATGGGATCCCTGATATTCTATGGGTTTGTTACCTATTTTATTGTTCGTTCAGGGACCAAAAGACCGATGAAATGGATGACCATCCTGGTGGCAGGAATTTTAGTACTCTTAATCGGAATAACAAGGATTTATCTCGGTGCCCATTTCCCGAGTGATGTACTCGCAGGACATTTGGCTGGTGCAATCTGGCTTATTCTCTCTATTCTATCACTGGAGTGGGTTGAATGGCAGAGTGGGAACTCGATAAGACCAATTAAGGAAGTAAGGCGATTCCTTAAGCATCATTTCGAAAAAGGGTGAGTTAATCTAATTGAAGATCTAAAATCATAAATTAATTGGAAGGTGTGAGAGTATGAATTTAAATAAAATAGGATCAGTAATCGGCATTTTTCTAGTGCTCCTTTTGGTGTGGGGCCTAATAGAACCGTACTTTATTGACATTCAGACCGAACAGGCTGCAATCAAGAATTTGCCAGTGGAATGGGAAGGAAAGAAAGTAGCTGTGTTCGGAGATTTCCAGGTTGGCATGTGGCTTGATAATACTGCAACTGTAAATGAGGCAGCAGAAGAAATAGCAAGCTTGAAACCCGATGCCGTCCTAATCATTGGCGACTTTATTTATCATTCAGTAGCTGATCGTGATAAGGAAATGGAACATGTTGAAGAGTTAATCCGTCCTTTGACTGAAACAGGCATACCCATTTTTGCTGTCCTAGGAAATCATGATTTTGATATGGATCTAAAAAAAGACGAACCCAATGAAGAGGCGGCACAGAATGTAGTTTCTTCTTTGAAGGCCATTGGTATTACGGTGCTTCATAATAAAGCAGTTCCGTTGAAATTAACGGGTGAGAATCGAGTAACGACTGGTAAATCTTCGACAGGAACCCTTTACATTGCAGGACTGGGTGCTGCATGGCCT
>DMSR01000066.1 GCA_003457145.1 Bacillus sp. (in: firmicutes) | reverse complement strand
CGCGTGATTGGTGCCCCGTTCTCAAAATGGCACGCCGAGACCACTATGAGAACGGGGCACCAATCACGCGAAAAGCAGTGGATATCATCCTTGAAAGGAGCGGGTTCTATGGCGAAAGACAAGAATAAAATGTTGCCGATTCCAAAATCATTGAGTGAAGCGGAAAAGTATATGAAAGATCGGGTCGGACTTGGAGACAGTTTTGACCTTGGCGTCAGGAAGCTGAAGATTCTTAAAAAAGAAGTTCATTTTTATTATGTCAATGGGTTATGCGATACTAGTTTCATTATCCACATTGTAGAAGAATTAGTTGGCATTAATGATAATGAGAAACTGTCAGCGCACCTGCAAATGATTGTTGAAAATAGAATCACCCATCAGTCTGTCAATATTATCAAAACGATGGATGAGTTGGTTGACCAGGTTCTTTCTGGTTTGATTGTTATTTTAGTTGAAGGTGAAGAAAGCGGCTTAGTCGTTGATGTCAGAAGCTATCCAGGAAGACAGCCACAGGAGCCTGATACGGAAAAGGTGGTCCGCGGTTCAAGGGACGGCTTTGTAGAAAATATTATCGTCAACACTGCATTGACAAGAAGAAGGATCAGGGACGAATCTCTAAGATTTGAAATGATGAAGGTAGGAGAGCGTTCCAAAACAGACATAGCTATCGGATATATCAAGGATATCGCAAATCCAGATTTAATCGAGGTCATAAAACAGGAACTAAATTCAATTGAAATTGACGGCATCACGATGGCAGATAAGACAATAGAGGAATTTATCGTCAAGCAAGGGTATAACCCATACCCGCTGGTAAGGTATACAGAACGTGCCGATGTTGCTGCAACGCATTTGCTTGAGGGACATGTGCTAATCTATGTCGATACCTCGCCAAGTGTCATCATTACACCAACTACTTATTTCCACCACCTCCAGCATGCGGAGGAATACAGACAGTCGCCAGCTGTAGGGACTATGGTGAGGTGGGTTCGATTCCTTGGGGTGCTGGCCTCGCTGATGCTTTTGCCGCTCTGGTACTTGTTCGTCAAAGATCCGCAGCTTCTCCCGGATGCTGTATCATTTATCGGACCGAATAAGGATTCAAATATTCCTGTTTTCTTACAGATCATGTTAGCTGATGGAGGTATAGAATTCCTGAGGATGGCGGCCATTCATACTCCGACTCCATTATCAACTGCTATGGGCTTGATTGCAGCTGTCTTAATCGGCCAAATTGCCATTGATGTTGGATTGTTTGTTCCAGAGGTCATCCTCTATGTGGCTGTAGCAGCAATTGGCACATACGCAACGCCAAGCTATGAATTAAGCGTGGCGAATAAGATTGGCAGGGTTTTTCTTTTAATCATGACCGCACTTTTCCAGGTACCTGGATTTATCGGTGGTATAACGATATGGCTATTATTTTTAGCGAATATCAGGTCGCTGAACACACCCTATTTATGGCCTTTTATCCCCTTCCATCCAGTTGCATTCATGCAAATCATGATCAGAAGGGCTGTGCCAGGTTCCAAAATCCGGCCAAGCATCGTTCACGCTAGAAATCGGTATAAGCAACCTGCGAAATCATGAACAAGTTCCAATTGCACGTTCCCTCGGATTATGGTAAAGTGTTTTTAATTTACTAAAGACTTAAAGCAAAAAAACAAATAGACAGTTCTTGAGCTGTCTATTTGTTTATTAGGCTTTTCTCTAATATTGTTGCTATGGAATCACCATTAGATTTATACGGTCATATCCACCTGCTTCATTTAAGAGGAAACGAACACACAGCACTAGAAACCATAAATCACAGCATGAAGCAGCACTCAGTGTAGAAACAGTCTTTTATAATTGGCAAGGGATGAGGGGACAGCATGGAATTTCAAGGAACTGCAAAGGTTAATCGGCTTGGACATTTAGAAATCGGCGGAGTCGATACAGTCCGGCTAGCTGAAAAATATGGAACCCCGCTGTATGTTTATGATGTTGCTTTAATAAGGAAGCGGGCAAGAAGCTTTAAAAGAGCGTTTGAGAAAGCTGGAATAACAGCGCAGGTTGCATATGCAAGTAAAGCTTTTTCGACAGTGGCGATGGTTCAATTGGCAGATGAGGAGGGTCTTTCGCTTGATGTCGTTTCAGGTGGAGAGCTTTTTACTGCGATTTCAGGAGGGTTTCCAACGGAGAAAATTCATTTTCATGGAAATAATAAAAGCCGTGAAGAATTGGAAATGGCAATTGACCAGAATGTTGGCTGTATTGTTGTTGATAATTTCTATGAATTAGAAATGCTCGGTGAAATCTGCAAGGAAAAGAACAAAAATATTAAGGTTTTACTTCGAGTCACGCCAGGGATCGAAGCACATACCCATGACTATATTTTAACAGGACAAGAAGATTCTAAATTTGGATTCGATTTGCAGAATGGACAGGCGGAGGCAGCAATCCAGATTGCTCTAAAGGATCGTAATTTGCAGGTATTGGGCCTTCACTGTCATATTGGTTCGCAAATTTTTGAGACAACAGGTTTCATATTGGCCGCCCAGAAAATTTTTGAAAAGCTGAATCAATGGAAAAATGATATTTCCTTCGAACCTAAGGTGTTAAACCTGGGAGGAGGTTTTGGAATCCGTTATACCAACGAGGATGATCCTATTCCAGCCTCTCAATATGTAGAGGAAATTATCTCAGAGGTTAAAAAACAGGTAGAGCTTTACTCCATGAAAATGCCTGAAATATGGATTGAACCAGGTCGTTCACTTGTCGGAGATGCTGGAACAACCCTTTATTCTGTAGGATCACAAAAAGAGGTGCCCAATGTCCGCCAATATGTTGCAGTCGATGGTGGAATGAGCGACAACATCAGACCGGCTCTGTACCAGGCGAAGTATGAGGCGGTTCTTGCGAATAGAGTGATGGATCAGCCAGAAGAAACGGTATCAATTGCAGGGAAATGCTGCGAATCAGGAGATATGTTAATTTGGGATTTACCATTGCCAAAAGCAGGCGATCGAGATTTACTAGCTGTTTTTTGTACAGGAGCTTACGGTTATTCGATGGCAAATAACTATAATCGCCTTCCAAGACCGGCTGTTGTCTTTATCGAAGACAATCTCGACACTTTAGTTGTCAAACGTGAAACGTTTGAAGATATGGTGAAATTGGACTTGCCCTTTAAAGCGAAAATAAAGAAATAAGCTGCTTCCTTGCAGCTTATTTCTTTATTAAGGCTCTTTTCATAAACTCGGGTTTCGGTAAGGGAACATTGTAATAGACTCGTCTCAAAATAACCCTGTGTTTTATATGGTTGGCGTATAGCCAGCACTTAATGTAGAATTACAGATTGGGAGGGGATGCTGTGATGAAGAGAAATAACTGGATGTTATTTGTTCTGTTATTAATAATGAGTGCTGGATGGGGAATTTATTACTGGTTATTTATTGTTCCTGGCCAATGATAAAAAGAAAATCAATTGAAGTATCATCCGGAATTATGTATGATATTATCAATTGCAAATTCATATGAACCAGTAATGCTTGAAAACATATTATATAGTAAATCTCATAAGACTATTTAGCATTTTCTTTACTTCCATTACGATCTGATCCGTTCTCAAGGATAAACAGGAGTCTAAAGGTTTAGTTTAGAAGAAAAATGGAAAAAATGGTTCTGTTATCATTTCATTTTTTACTACCGTCACATTACTAATGAGGGATAAATTATGTTAATTCGATATAAAAAAGCTTTTGAAAAGATTGCAATGGGTTTATTGTCTTTTATGCCTAATGAAAAGGATCTTAAAAAACTTCAGCAAACGATGAAGGAGTACGAAACCGCCGAGGGCTGGCAATTGTTTTTGTGGAGAGAAGGAGAAGATATCATCGGGCTTATCGGTGTTAGCTTCACAGACCATAAAATGATGAAGGTTCAGCATATATCAGTAAACCCATCTCATCGCCATCAGGGCATAGGCAAAAGAATGGTCAATTCGTTGAAGGAGATGTTCTCTGAATGGACGGCCGCAGCGAATGAAGAAACTATAGCTTTTTTTGAAAAGTGCAGCCAAGAAGGAAATATGGAAGAAGGCAGTGAATGTTAGGCTTCACTGCCTTTTTTCTTTGCTCTTTTCCTCTAGTGCTAATTTTCGGTCAATAATGACATCGCTTCGATCTCTTGTAGAATGTCTGTTTATTAATTCGAGATTGGTAAGATCGCTGTTTACGCACCATTTAAAACCATTTTCTTTGCATTCTGCCTGGCAAAGCCTCATTAGTTCGGGATCTGAGATGGGGAGGTTAAAGCTCATGTATCCCTTTCTGTTAAGTAAATTCTTCTCCCTCTTTTTTAAAATTTCAATCAGACTTCCATGGTTGATTCCTAAACGTAAGCAGGTTTGTTTTTCCTGAAGGAAAATCTCTAACGCCTTGTTCAATGTCCTCTTTGCCCCTGCAAGGTTTTTGCGACGGTAATGGTAGTTGGAGACAGCCATTAATATGAATGCCACCCAAATCGATTTTTTATTGCCTGCGTCGGTTGCCTTCCAATATTCTTCAAGAATCTCATGGCACTCAAAATAATCCCTATCCCCATGAAAATGTGCTAGGTATTGTATAAAGGATGTTGGATATTTAGTCATAGAAACTCCTCCGATCGGTAACAATAGCTTAGCATAATCCATAAAATTTAACATGACGCATGTTTTAGTTATGCTCTAACATAAACGGAAAAATTTGAATAAATAGTACGTTGGAAGGGAAATGCCCGGCAAACGCCGGGCATATAGTATATAATATCCTCTTGGGCAATTTAAATCCCTATAACCAGGCCGCCCCAACAATGATGAGCAAGATGAACAGTACGACGATTAGAGCGAATCCCGCTCCATATCCATGACCTTTAATTTCTGACATGATCATTACCTCCTGTAGTTAATTTGCCTAATATACATTTTTAGCATATGACAACTTGATTGAATTGGGGTGGGCGAATGTCCCTATACCATAAGAATACATAAAAATATCTATAGAATTTAGTAATGGATTACAATTTGTGAATCCACTATACTTAGATAGGATGCAGAACAATATAGGAATTTTGGTGGAAAACAATGCAATATAATGTGAAAATAGAGGCCTTCGAAGGTCCGTTGGATTTACTCTTGCACTTGATCAATCGCTTAGAAATAGATATTTACGATATACCAGTAGCAAAAATAACCGAACAGTATCTTATGTATATCCATGCAATGAAGGAAGTCCAGTTAGATGTAGCGAGTGAATACCTTGTTATGGCAGCAACTCTTTTAGCAATTAAAAGCAAGATGCTTCTTCCTAAACACGAGGAAGAAATTGACGATGACTTTGAGTTTGAAGATGAGGCTGATCCACGAAATGAACTTGTGGAAAGACTGATAGAATATAAAAAGTTCAAAGAGGCAGCTACTGATTTGAAATCGATGGAAGAAGAACGAGGCCTTATGTATACAAAGGCGCCAAGTGATTTATCTGAGTATGCCAAGGATATGAAAACGGAGAATACGGATATAGACATATCGTTATATGATATGCTTGGAGCTTTTCAGAAATTGCTGAGAAGAAAAAAACTGCAGAGGCCGGTCTCTACAAAGATTGCCAGGCAGGAAGTTTCGATTGAAAAAAGAATGGATGAGATTATTGGTTTCCTAAAAGCGAGCAAGTCAAGAAAGAGTTTTAATGACCTGTTTCCCAACTCTGACCGGGAACATATCGTAGTGACTTTTTTAGCGATATTGGAACTGATAAAGAGGAAGGAAATTGACGTTGTGCAGGAACACAATTTTGCGGAAATTTACATGACAGCAAGAGAGGAGTAGACTAGTGGGAATTGTTAAGTGGAAAGGTAATTGACGTTGTGCAGGAACACAATTTTGCGGAAATTTACATGACAGCAAGAGAGGAGTAGACTAGTGGGAATTGTTAAGTGGAAAGGTA
>DMSR01000441.1 GCA_003457145.1 Bacillus sp. (in: firmicutes) | reverse complement strand
CATTCTATTCATGGTGATGGCAGTTATATTTGTGCATATTTTCCTGACCTATACAAAACATGGGCGCTATATGTATGTCATTGGGGGAAATAAAGAGGCAGCGAGACTGTCAGGGATCCCGGTCAATCGTTACAGGACAGCAGCCTACCTGTTATCTGCTTTATTTGCAGCAATCGGTGGGATTGTCCTCGCTTCGAGGGTGATGACTTCAGAAATCAGTGCCGGCTCTCCTTACTTAATGGACTCAGTTGCTGCTGCTTTCATCGGATTTTCGGTTTTGGGCGCTGGAAAACCGAATGCATTCGGAACGTTTGTCGGAGCAGTGCTGATCGGCCTTTTGCAAAACGGGCTGGTGATGATGTCGGTTCCGTATTATGCGATGGATATCGTCAAAGGAACAGTACTCGCCTTTGCGCTTGGGATAACCTATTATAAGCAGAATCATTAATTGTTCTGCGAAATGGGTCCCAAAAATATATATAACAAAATGGGGATGAAATTTAGTGATTTCATCCCCATTTTATTTTTTATATCAGGAAAGCATTTCTGGAAGCTAAAAAACACCTAAAAAAAGGATTCACAATATTTTCATTTATACCCCTAAGGGTTTTATTGTATAATGAAAACAGAAAGGAAACGGTTTCAAATATCGCTAAATGTTAAAAATCCTTAAATTTTGAAAGGGTGTTGGAAATGAATTATCAAGAAGTAAAAGAAAAATTAGAAGCGTTAAAACTTGGCTTGAATAAATTGCAGAATCCCGATTTATTAATAGAGGAAAAAGAATCAATTCAACGTTCGATTGCCAATTATGAGTACATTATCGAATTAACAGATATGAACCATTTTGAGCGTGGGTCTGTGGTTCATTAAGGAGCCGAATGTACATTCGCTCCTTTTTTACATCTTTAGTAGCCAATAAGTTCTAGAATTCTTCCTGCTCGGCAAAAAACGGCTTATTTGCATAGAAGTACATCCAGCCCATCATGATTCCGCCGCCGATCAGATTTCCGATAGTGACTGGCACAAGATTGTGGATGACACCAGAAAGGGAAACGGAGTCTGGATGGGCGAGAACCATGCTGATTGCAAACGTACACATATTGGCAATGCTGTGCTCATAGCCGGAGATGAAGAAGCAAAAAACGAATAGCACCATTGCAAACATTTTTGGGCCGTCCCCCTTCATCGACATTGGAACAAAGAAGGCGAGACAAACGAGCCAATTACAAAGGATCCCTCTGAAAAACAGCTCTGACGTCGGTGCATGTACTTTCTGATCAGCTACCTTCAGCAGGAATCCATTCACCGAAGGTTCATTAAACAATCCTGTTGTATAGATGAGAACCGCAAATGCAACTGCACCGATAATATTGCCGATATAGCTATACACCCACATTCTCACGACCTGAAGCCATGCCAGCTTCTTCCTTAACGCTGCAAATGTATAATAAAAGGTGTTTCCAGTGAACAGATCTCCTCCGCCATAAGCAATCAGGATAATGGCAGCACCAAAAGTAATGGCTGCCATTGGATAGGCAAATGGGGAATGCTCCAGATAAAAGAAATTTCCGGTCTTAAATGCTACGATCACACCAAATCCGATGAACATGGAGGCAAGAGCAGCCCTTGCTAAATACCTTGTCTTGCTTTGCTTGAAAATTTTATGCTTTTTTAAGGCGAGTTTTTCAACCTCCATCAATGCTTGTACTTCCACAGCAATCACCCAACCTGACTATGTAGTATATAAAGAATTATTTTTCCGCAAACTTTGTTTCTTATGTATTTCAATATAGAGAGACTCCATAATCGAAATAAGAAAAGGATAGATAAGTTTTATCTACCCTGATTCTTACCATTTAATTATTATTTGAAAATGCCAAATGGCTTTCCGACAGGAAGAGTGACCTTGCCAAAATGTGTGTTCAATACGCTTGCCGCTGAGCCATAGAAGCTGAAAATAGCAATTAATAACTCGGAAACAGCCGCTAATTTATGCATAGCCTCAGGCGCAATTCCCAAGGAAGATAGTGAAAGGCCGATAAACAAGAAGTCAATCAATACGAAAATAATGAATAAAACCTTATGTGTTTCCATAGCCCCAACCGTCATGAACAAACTGAAGATCAGGTAGCCAACAAAGGCAATCCCCAGCTGTCTTGGATCAGCCGCAGAGGCTGCTGCCTCCCCAAACACGCCGTATTGTATTAACCATGATGTACCCACACCCAGCCAGAACAACCCGAATGCTCCAAAGGCTGTCGTTCCAAATGTATTATTGTGTTTCGCATCCTGGATACTTGCAAATAACTGGGCAATTCCTCCCAAGAAAATAGCCCAAGGTAAAACAAAAGAAACTCCGTCTGTCCATCCAAGCTTCGCGGATGAGGCGACCAGAGTGACCATAGCTAGTCCAAACAGCCCGAGAGCGGATGGATCTGCTGTAGTAATTTGAACTTGCTGAGTTGTTTCTGATTTATTCATTATGTTACCGNNCCCATTTAGACATACTTGACTAATTTACATAAAAAAAACGATCAATGCAATAGAAAAATTATGAAAGGATAACTTTTCTTAATTACCTTTCACATATATGCCCTGTTTTACAATCTCGATATTGAAAAAATGATTATCGTATAGAGTATCTTTTTCTTCTGAAGACATTTTCCCCAATGGAATTGATTTCGCATCAATAATCACTGTATTTACAATTCATTCAAAATTTTATCAAAACAGAAAAAAGACTGGTTCACGATTAACCTCGAGATCCAGTCTTTTAGACATTCTTAAAAAGTATCTCTAACAAACTGAGGGTTTCGCTGCATCGAAGCGTACAGGACTAGCCCGCTTACTAATAGGAGGACGCTTGTCAAAATGAAGACGGAGGTAAATCCATAAAAACCAGAGAGAAAACCGCCGAGGAAGGGACCGATTATATTTCCGAAAAAGCGAAGGCTTGTATTGTAGCGGAGGACTTCACGCTGCATTGCTATTGGAGCCTCCTGGCGGATATAGGCAACCCTGACAGGGATGATGCCGCCAATTGTGATGCCGAGCAAGAAGCGGATGAGGACAAGCTGCCAGATATTCGTAACGAATCCCCCCGGCAGATATACGATTGCCGATAAAAACAGCAGGATGACCAGGATCTTAATATATCCCACCCTGTCAGCAATTTGCCCCCATTTTCTAGCCATTAGCAAGTTGCCGAGTCCAGCCGCGGAAAAGGCAATTCCGGAGTAGAAGGCGAGGTTTTCAGGCCCATGCAATTCCCCAACATACAGCGATAGAATTGGCTGGATGCTAAAGTGGGCAATCTGGACAAGCATCGACATCAATAAGACATTAACCATAATCGGATTGCTGAATATGTGCTGAAGAACCTCTTTGCGGCTATAATTTGTCTTTGTGCCTTTTTTGATTTCCACTCTGTGTTCCTTAAGCAAGATCACAAGAAGCCCAGACATGATGATGAAGAATGAAGTTGACTGGAAGGTAATTGCATAGCCTGATGTATCTGCCAGCACTCCGCCAATCATAGGCCCAAGGAGTGCGCCTGTAATGCTGCCTGTCTGCAGCGTGCCCAGGACACGTCC
>DMSR01000199.1 GCA_003457145.1 Bacillus sp. (in: firmicutes) | reverse complement strand
GGTTCCTTGGTCAAAGGCAACGGAAGACGACCTCGATATCAGCAAAGCAGAGAGAATTCTGAACAAGGATCACTATGGACTTGAAAAGGTTAAGGAAAGGGTGCTTGAGTACTTGGCTGTCCAACAGCTGACAAACTCTTTGAAAGGTCCAATCCTCTGTCTTGCAGGGCCTCCCGGAGTTGGGAAAACGAGCCTTGCAAAATCAATAGCGAAATCATTAAACCGTAATTTTGTAAGAGTATCTTTGGGTGGTGTCCGTGATGAATCTGAAATTCGGGGCCACAGAAGGACCTATGTCGGCGCAATGCCTGGCAGAATCATTCAGGGGATGAAAAAGTCGGGAACGGTCAATCCAGTCTTCCTGCTAGATGAAATTGATAAAATGTCGAATGACTTCAGAGGAGATCCTTCAGCTGCGATGCTTGAAGTATTGGATCCTGAACAAAATCACAACTTCAGCGACCACTATATCGAAGAGCCATATGATCTTTCTAAAGTGATGTTCATTGCTACGGCAAATAATCTATCAACAGTGCCAGGACCGCTGCTCGATAGAATGGAAATCATCAACATTGCTGGTTATACCGAGCTTGAAAAGCTGCATATAGCCAAAGACCATTTATTGCCAAGGCAAATAAAGGACCATGGCTTGTCTAAAACTCAGCTTCAGATTAGAGACGAAGGACTTCAAAAAGTGATTCGTTATTATACACGNNGTGAATCCGGGGTTCGTTCCCTTGAAAGACAGCTAGCGTCCATCTGCAGGAAAACTGCGAAAATCGTTGTCTCAGGTGAGAAAAAACGCGTTGTTATTAATGATAAAAATGTAGAAGAATTCCTTGGAAAGCCTAAGTTCAGGTATGGACAGGCAGAACTCGAGGATCAGGTTGGCGTTGCAACAGGGCTCGCTTATACAACAGTCGGTGGAGATACCCTCCAGATTGAGGTGTCACTATCACCGGGTAAAGGAAAGCTTGTCTTAACCGGGAAGCTCGGTGATGTGATGAAGGAGTCTGCGCAGGCTGCCTTTAGCTATATTCGTTCAAAAGCGCAGGATCTTGGAATCGATCCTGATTTCCATGAAAAATATGACATCCATATCCATGTTCCGGAAGGGGCGGTTCCTAAAGACGGACCTTCAGCTGGGATAACAATTGCCACTGCGCTCGTTTCAGCTTTATCAGGAAAACCGGTTCGCAGGGAAGTGGGCATGACGGGAGAAATCACGCTGAGGGGACGGGTTTTGCCTATCGGCGGATTGAAGGAAAAGACGTTGAGTGCACACCGTGCAGGTCTGACTATGATCATCCTCCCGAAGGATAATGAAAAAGATATTGATGATATCCCTGAAAGTGTACGTAAGGAGCTTGAATTTGTGTTAGTTTCGCATGTGGATGAAGTATTGAAGCACGCTCTTGCCAGCGGTGATACTGAATGAAAGTAAATAGTGCAGAAATAGTGATAAGTGCGGTCAGGCCGAACCAATATCCGGAAGGCCAACTTCCGGAATTCGCCCTTGCAGGCAGATCGAATGTAGGAAAATCCTCTTTTATCAATAAAATGCTGAATCGAAAAAATCTTGCCAGGACATCTTCTAAACCTGGTAAAACGCAGACTTTGAATTTTTATTTGATCAATGAAATACTCCACTTTGTGGACGTGCCTGGTTACGGATATGCTAAAGTATCAAAATCCGAGCGGGAAGCATGGGGAAAGATGATTGAGACATATATTACATCACGTGAACAATTAAGGGCAATGCTGCTCATTGTTGACTTGAGGCATCCGCCATCAAAGGATGATGTAATGATGTATGACTTCCTTAAGCATCATCAAATCCCAGTAATCATCATTGCAACAAAAGCGGATAAAATCCCAAAGTCAAAATGGCAAAAACATATTAAGATTACAAAAGAAACTCTTGATCTTGATCCAAATGACTTGATCATCTTGTTTTCTTCAGAGACAGGTGAAGGTAAAGACAAGGCTTGGTCTGTACTAGGAAGCTTCATGAAATAAGGAAAGGCAGTCATCTGAGTGCCACTTTTCAGGAAAGCTATAAAGAACGCGGTCCATTTCAGGGCCGCGTTCTTTTGCATGGAAAAAGAAAACCCGCACCATAGTTGCTGATGCGGGATCTTTTCACTTCTTTTTGATAAATAGTAGGTATATTCCTATGATGATCAATGCTGCCGGCCAGAATCTCCAGGCTGCAGCAACTCCATCTTCCAGTAAACCGAGCCAGCTTGTAATCCGGTCGTAAAATAGCAGCAGGCCGGCAAGAATAAGAAATAGGACTCCGTGGAATAAACCATTTCCTGTTTTCTGGTAGCGAAGCAGAAAACCAAGAGCAATTATTAATATAAATGCTCCCAGATGGTCTGGCCAAAGCTCAAACTTATTGACGACATGGAAATGGAGACCGAAACCAACAAGGATTACACCGGGAAAGATCGCCTCGTGATCCCTTCCCCTATAACCCTGCACAAGAAAAGCGGCACCCACGATAATCAGCAGTGTAGGCCAGCTGTAGAATTCCTTGAACAGGGAGATGTTTGCTTGTTGAAGATAGAAATAAATGCCGAATCCTATTAAAATTGTTCCTGGTATCATTCTCTGATTTTTCATTCTTCCACCACTTCCAGAAAGGCTGACTTGAATAAAAGGACAAATTTTGATAAGGTACTTAAGGGAGTATGATTATTTGCTATTATTACAGTATAAATATGATAATTATATAGATAATTACTGCATTAATTTTTACATTTTTATTAAAAATTCATTTAAAACAGTTTTCGTCAGTTGTTCACATTTCTAGTAAAAAGGGAAAAAACGTCATGGTATAATTGCCTTAGCCAATTATGCAATTTCTATTTGGGGGTGTCAATTAAAAAATGCACATAATAGTTGTAGGTCTTAATTATAAAACTGCCCCT
>DMSR01000261.1 GCA_003457145.1 Bacillus sp. (in: firmicutes) | reverse complement strand
TTATCCCACTGCAGAAGAATGAAGCTTTAAAGGATGTTGTTTCCTTTGAACGGGCTCCCGGCGGGGCACCGGCAAATGTCGCCGCAGCGGTGGCGAAGTACGGGCAGGGCGCCTCCATGATCACTAAACTCGGTGAGGATGCGTTTGGTGAGTTCCTTGTTGAGCAGCTTGAAATTGCTGGTGTGGAGACAGACAGGATTCTTCGCACAATAGAAGCAAACACCGGCCTTGCGTTTGTGTCGCTGAAAGAGGATGGAGAACGTGATTTCTCGTTTTACCGCAAACCATCAGCCGACCTGCTTTTTAACGAGGAAGATATCGACCCGGATTGGTTTGGAGAGGGAGATGTCCTTCATTTCTGCTCCGTTGACCTTGTGGAAAGTCCGATGAAGCGTGCACATAAAAAAGCCATCAAGTTAATGAAAGAAAAAGGCGGACTCATCAGCTTTGACCCGAATGTGAGGCTGCCGCTCTGGGATGACGCTGAAGATTGCCGGCGCGCGATTCTTGAGTTCCTGCCACATGCACATCTTGTTAAAATTTCTGATGAGGAATTGGGGTTCATTACAGGACTCAGCGACGAAGTAGAGGCGGTCAACTTCTTGTTTCAAGGTGACGTCCAGGCTGTCGTCTATACAAAGGGTGCTGCAGGTGCTGAGCTTTATAGTAAAGGTGCAAAGTGGGACTCTAACGGGTACAAGGTCACTGTCGAGGATACAACCGGAGCAGGGGATGCGTTTATCGGCGGCTTCTTGTACAAGCTGCTAGAAGCAAAAGCAACTCCGCAAACACTCGTAGAGGTTCTATCTGAGCACGCAAACGACATCCTTCAATTCGCCAATGCCAGCGGAGCCTTGACAGCAACAGGCAAAGGAGCGATTTCCGCACTGCCGGAAAGGGCACAAATAATCAAGCTTATAAAAGAACAAAGTAAGGTCCTCGATTGAGGACCTTTTCCTTTTTAGTACATAAGTTTTAACTGATAATCACTAACCCTCTATTAGAAATTTCACTTTCAAGAATTCCCAAAAACTCAGCGGATAAATTTAAATTCACGGCTTTTTCATAGGCAGTAAGCAGTAACGCATCATCTAAAGTTTTTAATGTAATCATGTTTGTAAATCTCCTATTTATAAAACTTTATAACTATATTAATAGGAAGTAACCGCTAAAAATCCTAAAATATATGTAGGTTTTGTGAATTATGACTTAGAATTTTTTTCCTTTTAATTTTTGCGATCGAGATGACCGTTTAATAAAAGGTATTAAAAGTTTATTTATGAGCAGTAATAAATAAAAGAATCCTTTTGACAGTAATGGAAGAATGTATTATCATTGCTTAAGACCAATTAAACCAACCGAAATAGGGGGAATTAGAATGAAGAAATTATCTATCCTTTTAGTGCTTTTTCTCAGCGCTGTGCTTCTGCTAGCAGGGTGTGGCAATGACGATAATGAATCAAAAGGTACACAAAAAGAAGGCGAAAAAACTTCGAAAAAAAATGATGCGCTTGCGAAGGTTAAAGAGGAAGGAAAGCTTCTTGTTGGAACGGAAGGAACTTACCCTCCTTTCACATTCCATGATGATAGCGGAAAGCTGACTGGCTTTGATGTCGAGATTGCTACCGAGGTTGCAAAGAGACTTGGAGTCGAAGCAGAATTTCTTGAAACACAATGGGATGCAATGTTTGCCGGTTTAGATGCAAAGCGTTTTGATATGGTTGCTAATCAGGTTGGAATCAAGCCTGAACGTGAAGAAAAATACTCCTTCTCAAAACCTTATATTACATCGACTGCGGTCTTGATTATCCATGAAGATAACAGCGAGGTTAAGGCATTTGAAGATCTTAAAGGAAAAAAGGCGGCCCAGTCGATGACAAGCAACTATGCGGATATCGCAAGGGAAAATGGCGCTGAAATCGTCGGAGTTGAGGGCTTTAACCAGGCAATCGAGCTCCTTCTTTCCAAGCGTGCAGATGCAACGATCAACGACAACCTTTCTTTCCTTGATTTCAAAAAGGCGAAGCCGGATGCAAAAGTGAAGATTGTAGCTGAAAGCGAGGACGCTTCAAAGAGTGGATTGATGTTCAGGCAAGGCAGTGACACACTTGTGGAAGCCGTTGATGCAGCACTTGAAGAAATGATTTCTGATGGCACTTACGAGGAAATTTCTCAGAAGTGGTTTGGTGCAAATGTACTTGAATAGTATTTTTGCCGATCCTGAAAGAGTCGAGAGACTGACCCAAATTGCACAAAACTCCTTTGTCCCCCTTTTACAGGGGGCCATTTTTTATACCATTCCGCTAACATTGATATCCTTTGTCTGCGGACTGGGTTTAGCCATTCTGACCGCTTTGGCGCGGATTTCAAATGTGAAGCCATTCCAGATGATCGCAAGAGTGTATGTATCTGCTATCCGGGGAACACCGCTGCTTGTGCAGTTATTTATCCTTTTTTACGGACTTCCAACAATCGGAATTGTACTGGATCCTTGGCCTTCTGCAATTATTGGGTTTTCATTGAATGTAGGCGCATATGCTTCTGAAATCATCCGGGCAGCCATTCTCTCCATCCCGAAAGGTCAGTGGGAGGCAGGGCAATCGATTGGCATGAGCAGCCGCCAGGTATTGCGCCGTATTATATTTCCGCAGGCTGCCAGGGTTTCAATCCCTCCCTTATCAAATACATTTATCAGTCTTGTAAAAGATACTTCCCTTGCATCGATGATCCTGCTGACGGAAATGTTCCGCAGAGCCCAGGAAATTGCAACAACTAACTATGAATTTTTGCTGTTATATACAGAGGCGGCACTGATTTATTGGGTTATTTGCTTTGTCCTTTCTATCGCACAGGGAAGAATTGAAAATAGGCTTGATCGATATGTATCGAAGTAATCTGCGAGGGGAGGAGAATGAACATGATATCAATAAAGGGATTGAAAAAATCATTTGACCAGCTTGAAGTCTTAAAAGGAATCGACCTGGAAATCGCCAAAGGCAAGGTCGTTGTTATTATCGGACCTTCAGGCTCGGGTAAGACAACCTTCCTGCGATGCCTGAATGTACTGGAAACTCCAACAAACGGGATCATCACAATTGGCGGCCAGAATATGGACTTTTCAGCAAAGGTATCTGCAAAAGCCATCTCATCATTCCGCAGGCTAACGGGAATGGTCTTTCAAGGATATAATCTGTTCCCTCATATGACGGCACTGGAAAATGTAATGGAGGGTCCGCTTACAGTTAAAAAAGAGCCTAAGGATAAGGCTCGCCAGAAAGCGGCATACTTCCTGGAAAAGGTCGGACTATCGGATAAAATGGATTATTATCCGTTCCAGCTTTCTGGAGGCCAGCAGCAGCGGGTGGGAATCGCCAGGGCACTTGCAATGGAACCAGAAGTAATGCTGTTTGATGAGCCAACGTCGGCACTGGATCCTGAACTGATTGGAGAAGTATTGAAGGTAATGAAGGATCTGGTCAATGAAGGGATGACAATGGTGGTTGTTACCCATGAAATGAGATTTGCCCAGGAAGCAGCTGATGAAGTCATTTTCATGGATGGTGGAGTGATCGTTGAACGGGGAAAACCTGATGAACTTTTCACTAATCCAAAAGTGGACAGGACAAAGCAGTTCTTGCGGATGATTCAATAACGACATCAACACACTTTTTAAAATGAGTCTTAAGGAAGGATGGGGACGGTTCGGTTTCCAGGCTTCTTTCCGGAGACTTATAGTGTTAGAAGTTTTCGCATTTTCGTACCTATCTTGGTTTTATGAACTTACATTTTTATAAATGCTGAGTAAGGCCCTTTCGTTTTCTTTTTGAAACGAAAGGGCCTTTTGTCATTGGCAAACTATAATCATTAACCTAAGAACTAGCTAATTCTTTTTTCACCTTTTCGTCAAATGTAACAGCAGTTCAACATTTGTTGCATTTTTCTCGATAATCTCTGCACATTTTCAAAGCATTCTTATGGTAGAAGGACATTTCAGTTTTTCGTTCTCAAGCTTCCTATCAAAAATCATAAAATTGCATTTTTACGGAGGAGAAGAAGGATGCCAGTTCATACAAAAGTTTTTAAAGTGGGTTTTGCAACTATTGCAGCAT
>DMSR01000121.1 GCA_003457145.1 Bacillus sp. (in: firmicutes) | reverse complement strand
CCTGGTAAAAGAGCTTTCTTCACCATTGATCCCCGTGCTTGATGGAATTGTCGTCGTTCCTTTGATCGGCAGATACGATGAAGAACGAGCTGAGGATTTAATAAGCAATACACTTTTTAACCTGCCAAAATACAAAGCGAAATACGTCCTGCTGGATTTAACAGGGCTGAACAAGGACATATCCCAATTTACCGCTGAACTAATTGACCGTTTAGGATCCGCAGCCAGACTGCTTGGTGTAGAGGTCATTTTAGTTGGGATTTCAGCTGAGTTAGCTATTGTCATTACACAAACACTGACAAGCCTCAAGAAATTCGAATGCCTGCAATCCCTTCAGCATGGAATTTATTATGCCCTTGGAAAAAGCGGGCGGAGAATTGTTTAAGAATTAGTCCCTGGGTAGAAGTGCATTTCTGAATTTTTCATGGCACCGGGTTTCAGTAGAAACAGTGGATGAAATCCTTGTGTTGACTGCCAAGAGACAAAATTCATAAATGACTTTATCAGGGAAAATTCTGCGGGCAAGCTACTTTACTTTTTTTAACTTCAGAAAATAATACAGCCAGTGCCTCGGGATACCTACCCATTGCACTGGCTGCTTTCTATTTTTAGTTTAAGATTAATTGCTATTGTAACTTTCATCACTTTTAAAAACTAAATTTTTGAGAGTGTTGTTTCAGATTTAACCGGGAAAAAGAATTTTCTCATCAATTTTTTGACTAGAGGTGTTTTAGATACAATATTTATAAACAATGGTCTGATCCTGGAGATCATAGGGTTAGTAGTAAAGATGATCGATTCGATCCGTATCTGCAAATTTTGAAGCATGTCAACTTCCGCTTTTCGTTCCTGATCAATCAAAGTAAGCTTTTCTTCAGAATAATCCTCCTCATTCAGTGATTGACCAATAACATTTCCGGCAGTAATCGCATCTGCCAATGCCACATTGATTCCGATTACACCGATTGGAGTCATCACATGTGCAGCATCCCCAATTAAAACAAAGCCATCTGTCGACCATTGATTCAGTGTCAGTGAGATTACCTGAAGCTGAACGAAATCTTTGGCAGCATCCAGCTGGGTTTTTATTTCAGGAAACTGCTGGGAAGAGAGCTTTTTTATTTCTTCGTAGTTATTTTCTTTTACTCTGGATAGTTGATCTTTCGTAAACGTATAGCCAATCTGCATTTTATTCGGATATTTAGGAATCATGAACAAATTGTTCTGTCCAGTAAGCATATACATTAAATCATAAGGAAGATGGGAAGGCCAGTCGACAGTAAACCAAATTAAATTGCTTCTATGGTGCTCATTCGTTACCTGGAATGGAGACAATTTTCTTAGGGTAGAATTACGGCCATCGCTTCCGACAGTAATTCTGGCTAAGATTTCTGCAGGTTCCTTCTCGATTGTTCCTTTCACCCCTATTATTTTATGATCCTCGTCCTTTACAAGTTCCTTAATATGGGCATTCATTAATATGCTGAAGTTTGGATATTTCTTTGCCTCCGCGAGCAGTGCTTCTATGAAGGTTGCCTGTGCCATTTGGATGGCGAAAGGGTACTCATGAGATAAATCCTCCATAGTGAAATTCATGATTCGTTTTCCCGAAGCATAAATACCGCCTTTTTCAATTCGATTGTGCGGCTGTTCCAGGATATATTCTAGTAGTCCCAAATCATCCAGCATGTTTAAAGTGGAAGGCTGTAAAATCTCACCTCGGTATTCGCGGTTAAAATGGGAGAACCTTTCTAATAAAATGACTTCGTGTCCCTTTTTTGCTAACAATAATCCTAACAAAGCCCCAGCCGGTCCTGATCCTACTATACAAACGTCTGTTGATACCTTCTTCATTCATATCACTCCTAGTAATGTAATATGTGTTTTACAGTAATGGAATAACCTTATGAATGTAAGTGATAACTAACAATAAATCAAGTATAACATATACCAATCAGAATATATAAGGGGATTGCTGGAACTTTTGAGTAAATAGAAGCGGACATTAACAGTAACCGAACTAGTTGAGAGGCAAGCATTTTTAATACTATTTAGTCAAAGAAAGCATTAAGGAAGTAGCATCTCTCCGACTAAACAATAGGTTAAAGCGAGAAAAATTTTTAATAAATTGCTTGAAACTTTATAATATTTAGTTATAATAAATCTAAGTTTACAATATCACTGTATTACTAACTTAAAATTACATATGTTAATTCCTTATCAAGAGAGGCAGAGGGACTGGCCCTATGACGCCCGGCAACCGCTATTTTTTTAAAAATAGAATGGTGCCAAATCCTGCAGAACTAGATTGTTCTGAAAGATGAGGAAGAGTGTGCATTCGTTTGTTAACCTCTTCCTTTTTCTACAGGAAGAGGTTTTTTATTGCTTGAAAAGAGGATAAACACGAACAATAAAATATTTTTTATATAAAATATACGGTTTTATATTGTGTTTTCTGATGTGATAATGTAAGTTAGTAACATAAATATCATGGTAAACGAACAATTAACTTTAGGGGGATCTACATGAAGAAACTACTAGCTTTGTTTACATTACTATCCGTTTTACTTGTTGCAGGCTGCGGATCTGAAGGCTCATCTGGGGAAGTATCATCCAATACGAAGGATGAAAAGAAGAAAATAGCACTTGTACTACCAGAAAAGATTGGGGTCAATCCGTTCTTCCAGCAGATGGATGAAGGGGCAAAAAAGGCGGCTGAGGAATTTGGTGTTGAAGTAAAAACGATTGAATCCACTGATCACTCCGCAATAGAAGAAAACCTTCGTGTTGCTGTGGCAGAAAACTATGATTTGATCATCACTTCTTCTTTTGAGTCTGAGGATGCTTTAAAAAAGGTAGCTGCAGAAAATCCTGATCGCAAGTTTGCGATCATTGATACAGTTGTAGATCTTCCAAATGTGCAGAGCGTCAATTTTCGTGAATATGAGGCAGCTTTCCTGCTGGGAGCGGCTGCAGGCCTTTCTACTAAGACAGACAAGGTAGGGATGGTTGCGGCAATGGATATTCCTCTATTGAAGAAATGGACGGTTGCTTTCGAAGAGGGACTGAAAGAAACCAATCCGGATGCTGAGTTCCTACTAAACTATGTTGGAAGCTTTTCAGATCCAGCAAAAGCAAAGGAATTAGCCTTCGTCCAGGAATCGAAGGGTGCCGATTTCATTGCAGGAGCTGCAGCTGTCGGGGATTTAGGTGTATTTGAAGCAGCAGAGGAAAAAGGATTCTATACTGCAGGACAGGATGTCGACCGTACAGAGGTTGACCCAGAACACATTGTTCTATCTCAGCTAAAGGGAACGGATGCAGCAGCCTATGAAACAGTAAAAGCATTTGCCGAGGGTTCTTTTAAAGCTGGTATCGTCGA
Source organism: Bacillus sp. (in: firmicutes) (assembly GCA_003457145.1). Classification (GTDB taxonomy): domain Bacteria; phylum Bacillota; class Bacilli; order Bacillales; family Cytobacillaceae; genus Mesobacillus. Next base: position 2,054 of record DMSR01000121.1, on the reverse strand, counting down.
ATACGGCTTAAAGGAGAAGGGCGTTGGATTAACCTATGTCACGCATGATAGCAAGACAGCTTTGAATGAGTTTGTAGGACAGGAAGTCATTGATCAAGTGAAGACACTTCACAAAGAAATCATCTCAGGAAAAAGAACAATTAAAAACCCTTTAAACAATTAACTTCACATCTTAAAAATTAAACAAGAAACCGGCTGCATGTGTAGTCGGTTTCCATTTGGACCGGGGAGGGAAGGCAATGACCTACCGCTTAGAAATGAGAGACATGACGAAGTATTATGGTGATTTCCTTGCCAACGATGGAATATCAATCAACCTTAAGAAAGGTGAAGTACTTGCAATTGTAGGAGAAAACGGGGCCGGAAAAACCACGTTAATGCGAATGCTTTATGGGCTGGAGCAGCCTTCAAGCGGGGAGATATTCATTGATGGAAAACCCGTTAAGTTTACAGGTCCAAAGGATGGAATCGAACATGGAATCGGCATGGTCCATCAGCATTTTATGCTATTCCCTGATTTTACAGTTGCTGAGAATATTGTCATTGGCCGCGAGCCGAAACGCTATGGTTTTTTCAGAAGAAGGTCAGCGGAAGAAGCAGTACATGAAATAGCGAAGCAGTATAGAATCTCTGTAAATCCTTCAAAAAAAGCTGGAGACTGCTCAGTAGGCGAACAGCAAAGAATTGAAATCCTCAAGGTTTTATATCAGGGAGCAGATATTATTATTCTTGATGAACCTACTGCTGTATTGACTCCTTCAGAGGTTGATGAGCTTCTTACTACCATCAGCTTTCTTGCCAGCCAGGGGAAAAGTATTATATTGATCACCCACAAGCTCCGGGAAGTCATGAAGGTCGCTGACCAAATTACTGTTCTGCGTAACGGAAATGTCACAGGGCAGGTGAAAACAACAGATACAACGACTGATAATTTGGCGCAAATGATGGTTGGCAGGGAACTTCAGATGCTTTCAAACCGAATGAAATCTGATGGAAGTCCACTTGTAGAAGTGAAAGGTTTGACGGTTGGAGTAAAAAATTCAAAACCAATTCTAGACGATGTTTCGTTAACCGTTAACCGGGGAGAGATTCTGGGAATTGCTGGTGTTTCTGGTAATGGTCAATCAGAGTTAATTCAGGCAATTTCAGGTTTGATAACGGTTGACCATGGCTCAATTCATTTAGACGGAAAAGATGTGACTGCAGCAACAGTTGGCGCCAGAAGAAAAGCCGGACTTTCCCATATTCCTGAAGACCGATATCTATGGGGAGCTGCAAAGCAGGCAACAATCGTCGATACAGGAATGATGGGGTATTACAAACATGAAAAATTCAACAATCGCTCTGTTTTATTAAAAAAGGCCTTTCGCAGCCAATTAAGCAAATGGATCTCCCGGTTTGAAATCAAGGCGACGTCAATGGACGATCAAGCTGGCAATCTATCTGGAGGGAATTTACAGAAGCTGATTGTTGCCCGCGAGCTTGGATTTGAAACGGATTTTCTGATTGCTGCTGAACCAACACGCGGTGTTGATATTGGGGCAATGGAATATATTCACGAAGCACTTTTAACAAAGAGAAATAATGGAGATGGCATCTTGCTAGTATCATCTGAACTATCTGAGATTCTAGCATTGTCAGACAGGATTGCTGTGATGTACGACGGTAGAGTAGCCGGAGTGCTAGGTCGGCAGGATGCTACGGAAGAAAAGCTGAGTGTGCTTATGGCAGGAGGGGAACTGGATGAAGCTTCAAAAAAAAATACAACAATTGCTTAACTCATTGGCTCAGCCTCTTTTAGCAGTCTTCATTGGCTTGTTCGCCGGAGCACTGGCGATTAGCTTTATTGGGGAATCCGTGGGAGATACGTATAAAGTAATGTGGAATGGAGCGTTTGGGAGCTTTTATTTCATTACTGCTACACTGGCCCGAGCAACTCCGATTATTTTCATTGGGGTGGGCCTTGCACTTGCTTTCCGTGCCGGAGTGTTCAATATGGGAGCGGAGGGCCAGATGGTATTTGGTGCCTTGGCTACTGCCCTTGCCGCTCTTTA
>DMSR01000315.1 GCA_003457145.1 Bacillus sp. (in: firmicutes) | reverse complement strand
TGATCGCTTTCATCAATCCGACTGCGGTTGCGTAAGAATAACGGGCGTTCTGGATACCGAGCTGGTAAACATAAATATCAACCACATTACTCGCGCTTTCATTTAAAGAGTTCCTTAAAATCAGGATCTGATCGAAGTTTGAATTCAAGATACCGCTTACAGCAAGAATGAACAGGATCGTAATGGTTGGTCTGATTGATGGCAAAGTGACATGCCACATCTTTTGGAAACGATTTGCCCCGTCAATTGTCGAGGACTCGTATAACTCTGGCGATACGCCCGCAATTGCTGCCAGATAAATGATTGCTGACCAGCCTAGCTCTTTCCAAATATCCGATAGGATTACGATTGCCCAGAAGTTGTCAGGACTTGCTAGGAAGTTCGTCCGTTCGCTGATTAACCCTAAACCTAGCAATATATCATTTATGACTCCGATATCTGCAAGCCATGTCGTCAAAATTCCGCCAAGTACTACCCACGAGATAAAGTGCGGTAAGTAGGAAATGGTCTGGACGGCTTTCTTAAGCTTCATTGATGTAAGCTCGTTGAGTAACAGAGCAAATATGATTGGAAGCGGGAAGCCGATAAACAGCTTGATCAAGCTGATTCCAAGTGTGTTTTTCAGGACTATCCAGAAATTCTCATCCTGCAGGAATTCCTGAAATTGCATCAGGCCCACCCATGGAGCTTCCGAAATTGTCTTGATTATGCTGTATTCCTTAAAAGCGATAATCAGCCCATACATGGGGATATAGTTGAATATGAACATCCATACTACCCCAAGCAGTGCCATGGCCTGCAAGTATTTTTGTGAAATGATTGTCTTTTGGATCTTTTTATATTTTTCCTTTTTGGTGCTAGTTTTAATAATGGGGTCTTTGATTTTTTGTTCCGTCGATTGTTGTAATTTGACTTCCATTTCTTTCACCACCTTAGCTGCTCTTGTCTTTCCTATATCTTTATATTAAAAAAAAGAAGGCTTGTTTATAAGCCATCGAATTTTGCTTATGGTACCAATTTTTTAGGTTTGGGGGTAAAGTGCAAAATATTGATACCATCGTGATGGTACCGTTTACAACATTTGCAGGAAAAGCATTCAATAAATAGGGGGATATCTTCCAGGAGGATAAAGTATGGAAGAATATGTGGTATTTTAATTGGTTATTTGGCCTGAGGCACTAGGGTAGAAAAGAAAGAGACTATCTTGTGGGAGGACACGTTATTGCCGGCTTTAGTGATCAATTGAGCAGGGATTTTGATTATTTTCTATAAAGACAAAACATCCCCCTCTTTTCCTGAGGGGGATTAGGCATCAAGAAGGAACAAGTACTCCTTCAAGTTCTTTATTTATTTCTTTTGATCGGTTCGCAGCATGTGTGACTGCCTGTATAATGGCCTCGCCGCCGTTATATTTTCTAAGTGCAGCCAATCCGGATGCGGTTGTTCCGTTAGGTGAGGTAACATTTTTTCGTAAGACGGTTGGTGTTTCGTCATTCTCGATAATCATTTTGGCTGCTCCCAAAATGGTCTGGGCAACGATTTCACGAACCATTTTTACGTCCATGCCATTTTCTGTTCCTGCCCGCTCCATATGCTCCATTAAATAGTAGAAGTATGCCGGGCCGCTTCCGGCTAACCCTGTAAAGATATCCATTTGTTCTTCATCTATAAGAAAAACTTTGCCCAAGCAGCCAAGCAGTTCTTTTACATCCGCTATATTTCCCATGGTTGTGTTCTTTCCCGATGAAATCGCGGTTGCTGATTCCTGGATCATACTTGATGTGTTTGGCATGACCCTCACGACCTGCTGCCCACTATTCAGGTTTTCTTCCATAAAACCTGTTGATATGCCGGCTAAAACGGAAACAATAACTTGATCCGGCCGCAATTTATCCTTCAACCCTGCAAGAGCCCCTGCCGCTCCCTTTGGCTTCATCGCCAATACAAATATATCGATATCCTGATATGGCAGCTCTGCCTGTGGCAATGCATTGATTCCGTACTCCATTGCCAATTTTTCAAGTCTCGACTCATTGCTTCTGTTCGTCACGATAATTTTCCCTGGAGGTATTTTCCCTGATTCTATCACACCTGAAATCATTGACTCTGCCATCGATCCTGCACCTAAAAAAGCGATAATTTTATTTTTCAACAAGAGCATCCACCTCGAATTAGAGTTTTTTAAATACCTGCACCGTTCACCTATTTCCAATGTTTCTAATGGTAACATGCTCAGATTCAGATTCAAGTGGATTGCCATATTTCATGAGTAAAAGGCTGAGATAGTGAATGAAAGCGGAAACATTTCAGCTGAAAGCATTATTTTATCGGAGTAATAAGGTTTAATCCCTTTATATGGTCAAATATGAGAAAATACGCGAGTTGAAAAAAGGTGAAAATCAAAAACGAAGCTGAATTTCTACTTAATAAAAAGCTTTGTTAAATTTGGCTGTTGATTTTCGTTCCAGTCGCTTCGATTTCCGCGGTGGAGCCTACGCTCCTTACACTACGTTCAACAGGAGGTTAAAAATCAACACCAGGCTTCATCAGGACCTAAACAATGCAAGCTAGTTTTCTTCATTAAAAGATAGTGAAGTAGTGTCCTTTTTACATTTTTACCAAATTATTTGGAAAGCTACTAATAAGGAGGTGAACAGAATGCCTAATCCATTTGAAGCCGTATGGAATTTATTGAAAACATCCATTGATAATACGAATGAGCCTGAATCTCCCTTACATGTCATTGAAGTCGGGGATTTATGGAAGTATGTGACGCTTATTGAAGAATTCATCCGGTATGAGGAAATTGGATTAAACACGACTACTGATGACGAAGTAACGGAATTGCTTAACGATGTTTTGCATACTTGCGAATCCCAAGTTAAAAGGGTCAGTCAATTCATGAAAGAAAATGTGATTCCTTTACCTGATGTCACTTCTGCTAAGCCAAATTCCAACTCAAAAGAGATCCCCCTTGGCGTAAAGCTGACGGATGATGAAATAACGAATGGTATTGCCTTTAAGCTAGTGAACTCTATGTTAACCTGTGGTAAGGGACAAGCTGATGCGATTCGAAATGATGTCGGGATGCTTTGGCTTACCTTTTATTCCGAGTGGGTAACAATCGGCACTACCTTAAAAACACTAATGAGAAAACGCGGCTGGCTAAAAGTTCCGCCTTACTATTACCCGCCTGGTTCTCCTGCAACATAAAAAGCAAAGACCAATTCTTAACACTGGAGTTGGTGTTGTTACATATGGTGTTATGTAATAACTGCACCGGAATGTTCCGGTGCAGTTCAAGCAGGAGTAGCAATAGAACAACCACTAAACAGAGATGGCCCTATTGCAAACTCACTTTGATTGTTTTATCTGACCAGAAGCTTGGCGAATACTGCAATTGCAAACCTGTATCGCCGGCGGGCTGTTCAAAGGCAATCGTTCCGGTTACCTTTCCCCCTGATGCTAATTCCCCTGATTGAAGCGCTGTGTCTGTATCGACCGTTGTGAATGCCTGGTCGACAATTTGCCCCTGGCTGTTTGCCATTTTGAAATCAAATGGATTGTAAGTAATGTTTTCATCCCCTGCGTTATTGATTTCGACTGTAACGATGACGTATTCATGGTCTCCCTTTGGCTGGTCGAACTCGCTGCCCGAGGACTTTTCAACCTTTAACACCGTCAGGACATTGTCTCCAAGCTGAACCTTTTCCCCGACAGAAAACACTTCTTTTGCTGGCTCCTTTTCCTTTGCTTCATCCTTTGCTTCATCCTTGGCTTCCTCCCCGGAAGCGAACGATGAAGCAAAGGATGAAGCAAAG
>DMSR01000189.1 GCA_003457145.1 Bacillus sp. (in: firmicutes) | reverse complement strand
TGATCAAGGTTCCAGTACCAATTTTCGAATGGATGGTCATCTCACGTTCGAGAAGTTCGACTCTTTCCCTGATACCAATGATGCCGAAAGACTCATCCTTCTTCTCATTTATATCAAACCCTTTGCCATCGTCCTTTACGACTACCATTACGTGATCCGTTTTGATTTCAAGCTTTACCTGGATCAAAGTAGCAACGGCATGCTTTAGCGCATTTTGCACGGATTCCTGAATCATCCGGAACAATGCGACTTCGTACTTGGATGGGAGCCTTTTATCCTCGCCAATATTGGTGAATTGAATTCTAGTTGTTCTATGATACTCTTCGATCGTCAGTAAATACTTTTTGAGGGTAGGAACTAGACCTAAATCGTCAAGAGCCATTGGCCTCAAATCATAGATGATTCTTCGGACTTCATATAGTGCCGATCGAACCATTTTTTTCATATTCTTGATTTCACTGATTGCCTCACTTGCGCTTCTCTCTTTGTAAATCTTCTCAATCAAATCAGACCGCATCATGACATTCGCCATCATTTGCGCTGGTCCGTCATGTATTTCCCGTGAAAGCCTTTTTCGCTCATCCTCCTGGGCCTCGATGATTTTTAGGCCAAAATCCTGTTTCTGCTTAGCGGTCTCAAGTGCTTCACCCATTTGCCTGATATCGCTCATCATATAGTTCATGACGACTGATATTTGCGAAACAAGATGGTCAGCTCGTTCAATCGTTTCATTCAACCCAAGAAGCCTTCGTTCGAGGTCGTCACGTTTTTCCCGAAGCTGCTTCTCAGTCTGCCGGTTAAGCGTCAGATCCATCTGCAGCTTATGTGCCACTTCGTAAGACTCGCGGACTTCTACTTCCGTGTAATCCTTGAAATGCTGACTTACTTCGGAAAGTCGTTTTCGCGCTCCTCTTACCTTGATATCAAGCTTGTCACCTTCATTGATCGTTTGTGCCACTTTTCGCTTAATTTCTCTTAATTCGTCCGTAATCGACTCATAATCCGTCCGACACTGTTCGCCTATTCGGAAGATTTCGTCTTTACTGTTTCCTACCGTTTCAATCATTTTTTCAAGAATGAAATCGAGTGCTTTGGTGTCGAATTTTTTAATCGCCATATTAACTCCCCCAAGGGCGGCACTTAATGATATTTTAGCGTGAATCTTAATTAGTTTCTAATTTTCAACAAGAAAATCATGCCAATTTAGACAAAAATCGTTAAAAAGACATAGATTTGATTTTTCAATGTAAGTCTTATATCCTATTATTTTAGGAGTTAAACACCATTTTTAAAAGAAAAACATTTTTCCAAATGCAAGTCTATTAAACCCTGTTAAACCATAACTATTATAACATTCAAACACCTTCGCAGTATTAAAGTTATATTACAATCATAAGACATCAATTGTCGCACGATTGCCGTCAACTTATAATGAATTGTAGCACTTAGTCCAATGTCGAACATAAGAACGATGTCGAAGGAATGAATCAATAGTGTTGGGAAATTTTTAATAGAGATGAGTGAGTCAATTGCTGCCAAGTTACTATACGGTAAAAGGTCATGGATTTCATGAAATCGAGATTCAAAAATCCCGATTCATTGCATATATTGATAGAGCGGAGACAGAGGAAGAAGCGCAGGAATTCATCCAGAAAATCAAAAAGAAGCATAGAGATGCAAATCATAACTGTTCAGCGTATATCATCGGCGAACATGATCAAATCCAAAAAGCAAATGACGATGGGGAACCAAGCGGGACAGCCGGGGTTCCAATCCTCGAAGTGCTGAAGAAGAAGCACCTGAAGGATACGGTCGTCGTCATTACCCGGTACTTCGGAGGAGTCAAACTCGGCGCAGGCGGCCTGATCCGCGCTTATGGGAAGGCAACATCAGAAGGACTGTCCGCAACCGGGCTTGTTGAGCGCAAGCTAATGCGTACCATGCATACGACTATCGATTATACCTGGCTTGGCAAGATTGAAAATGAACTCAGGGCTTCGGTTTATCAGTTAAAAGAAATTCACTACCTTGATAAGGTGGAAATCGAGACTTATGTGGAGGAAGCAAATACTGATGCGTTTACAGAGTGGATGGTTGAGATGACGAGCGGGCAGTGTAGTATAATAGGAGGCAATGTTGTCTATATGGAAAATGATTTAACGATGTAATTTTTGTCTTTTTAAAGGATTCTATTAAAAAAGCGACACACATATATTATAATTAACTATTGAAGGTTTTTAATTTTATAAAAGGATGTTTTCTATGATTCCACAAACCCATGCCCCCATGAACCGGAGCAGTAAACAATATAAAAAGAAACGACGAAGAAGGCGTAACCTTTTGGTTTTCTTAACATTGATCTTTGTTTCGTTAATTAGCTTTTCTGGGTATCTATTATTCCAGACATATGCTGTTGCAAAGAATTCATATGAGGAACTCGAAGGACGCGAAGGAAAATCCGTGCTGCGTGAAGAGCCGGTTTACATTTCGAGTGACCCAGTTTCTGTTCTCCTTTTAGGTATTGAAAACTATACGGATGAAAATGATCATGGAAGATCCGATACCATTATGGTGGCAACATTCAATCCTGATCAGCAAACAATGAAACTAGTCAGTATCCCGCGAGATACACTAGTGAATATTCCTGATTACAAGGAAGACAAAATCAATCACTCCTATTCAATAGGCGGTAAAGAAAAGGTCATTGAAACAGTCGAAGAATTTTTGAACATCCCTATAGATTACTATGCTACAGTAAACTTTAAAGGCTTCACCAACATTATTGATTCCGTCGGTGGAGTAACGGTCGAAGTTCCCTTTGACTTTAATGATATCAATCGGAATTGGGATCGTTTCTACTTTTATGAAGGAACCCAAAAGCTCAGCGGTGAGGAAGCACTTGTTTATGCCCGCATGAGAAAGCAGGACCCACGCGGGGATTTCGGACGAAATGAACGTCAACGGCAAATTGTGACTGGTGTCATAGATAGATTGTCATCACCAAAAACATTATTGAAAATTGATGATATTGCTTCTGAAATCGGAGGTAATATTGAAACCAACATGCGAGTCCAAGAAGCACTGGCTTTCCGCAAGAAATATTCAGACTTTAATTCTTCCACAATCGAACAGCTTGAGTTAGAGGGCTATGATAATTATATTAATAACGTCTATTATTTTGGTGTAGATCTNNGTAACATCTCAGCTTAGACAACATTTAGAGTTGGATAGTTCACCAACAGAGAATATAGAAGAAAAAAACTAAGCTGCCCAAATTGGGCAGCTTAGTTTTTTTCTTCACGGAAAAGTTCAGGCAGGAGAAGAATAAAGAAATTCAGAATAACTCCTAGTAAAAACCCCAGGATTGCACTTTGCATTGGGGAAATCGCTTGACTATTTTTCACGGTGACCGGTTCTAAAATTTCAGGTTTAATTAAGTCAATTTCAGTTGTAAGTTTATCTAAGAGCTGTACTTCCTTATAAACTTTTTCATACTCTGAATCAGTTTCTTTTATGGTGCTAATTTGATTAGCTAATAGTTCTTTTTTATCTTCATAAAGTTTAGTTCCTTCAGCTGAAATGGCATCAGTTAATTTTCTCAGGGTTTCTTCTGCTTCTTGTTGATCTGGACTCCTATACCCAAGTTCCAGTATATTGCCCTGCTGATTGGCATGGGTAGTAAATCTCGATTTAACTTGTGGCACATTTAGATTTAGTTGATATTTCTCATTTACTTCCTCTAAAAAACCAGTCTTGGTAACGTAGTGTTTCATAAGTGTTGGATTGGTTTTTATTTGATTTTGAAAATTCCCTATGAATATTTCAGAGCTTGCTGTATAAATAGAAGGTTTCTGCAATGCCAAAAAGTAACCAGTTGCCGCTGTTAAAATCGGAATTAACAATAATAAAACCGCGAGCCTTTTAATTCTGCTAATAACTCTTTTAAATATATCATTCATTAGAAGCTAACTCCTTTTGTTCATCGTTATTTTTAAGTCTGTAATTAATATAACTCAATGCAAAAGCCACCAGGATCCAGGAATAATTTAACGTCATAAAAGAACTTGGACTAATACTTGCCAGTGAAAATGCAACAAGACTGGTACTTAATGCTTGCGTAATCAATTTATCCTTCCAATGCTGTGATTTTCGGTACAGCTTATACAAACTTACAATCAACCATAGATAGAGAAGCAAATATCCAACAAATATAAAAATACCATAATGAACAAATATTTCTGCCCACCAGTTATGAATATTAACAATATTGTCGGTTGGGAGAACCGCATAGTTCTTCATGTAATACTCAATGTTTCCTGCTCCAATCCCCATACCGAATGAATCTGCAATGAAGATAAGTGCATTCTTTAAAAGGTTGATCCTGATGTCAGTAGATGCGGCAGCATTATTGGAGGGAATAAAAGCACTACTAATTTGGCTCCAGACCGTTAGAATAATGTTGTTAATCATACTGCCAAATATCAAATATGCTCCTGCAAATCCTATCAGGCCTATTATAACCAAGTACCTTTTTTCTTTTAGCTTAGTAAAAAACAAAAACCAGAATACTAAGCCTATGATGACTGATAGAAGATTTGCCCGGGATTCGCTGACATATATTTGAAAGATGGCTGAAATCACTAAAAATCCTGCAGTTAACCTGATTAGTAAAGGGTGGATTTTTATTGCACCTGGCTTATATCGATGAAATACAGCAAAAGCAAAAAAGAAGCTTAATGCCAGGTAACTGGCATAATCATTTTCATTCGCGAATACCGCGGTTGGCCTGTGTTGCACATAAGCCCCCATGGTAGCAAGTCGAGAAACAGGCAACTGTTGTTGAGTTAAATAGTTCCAATAGCCAACAGCAAGCATAAACATCATGACTAATACCCATGTGTAAAACAATGCAGAGAAATCTTTTCTTTTGTTAAATGATGTTATAAACAAAAAGATAAAGAAAATACCTGATGATAAAAAGAATATATCTTTTACACCCTCTATAAATGACCGGGCCCATAATAGGGATAACAAGGAAAATCCGATCCAGGCAAGTAAAAATATTAAAACCGGCTTCACAGGTTCTTCGCCGTAAAGTGATATCCTTTTAGTTTTTATCCAGTAATAGAGATATATTAATATGGCAACAGGCAACAACAATCGGTACGGAAATAATGAAATGGGGCCTACTTTGAGGGATATCAGACCAGGTCCTATAAAGGAAGCGACAATAAATGCATAGAGCAGCAGTTTACTTAAGCCATGGCTCAACCATAGTTTCCTGACTGCAAATACCAGAATTAGGAGAATGAACAGCGTTATGACAGCAGCACCGATAATCAAAAATATAGATAAAGCATTTACAATTCCCCAACCCAATAGGATTGAAATCAAAAAGGCCGCTATAATTTGCTGGATAAGTTTGAGATTATGTATTTTCTGCATCCTTTTCACCTTTCAACCTTGTTTTATTTCCTATTACATTGTACAGGAGGCTGATGTAAAACACCAACCTCCCGCATATATAGTTATTGATTTCTAAGCAATTGACTTTCTGGTACCTTACGAATGACCTTTGCTGGTGTGCCTACAACAAGGTCTTCTCTTTTCACATCTTTCGTTACGATGCTGCCAGCACCGACAGACCCGTCCTCTTCTATTACAATTCCAGGGAGAGTCGTGGTATTAGCACCAATTCTGCCGCCATCTTTGATTGTAATCCCTTTGAACTTATCATATCTTTCTGCAGAACGAGCCATGAAGTTATCATTNNAGTAGGCAGTGATATAGCAGTTCGTTTCAAGCTTGCACTTAACGCCGACTTTACAATCATTTTCAACGGCTACTCCGCGGCCAACGATCGTCTTTTCACCGATTGTAACTCTCTCACGGATCGTGGCAAGGTCTGCAACGAATACATCATCAGCTAATTCTGCATTAGCATAGATGATAGAAGAAGTACCAATCGTGCATCCTGAGCCAATGATGGTAGGAGGCAGCTGCTTAACTTCAGGCAAGATCGAGTTCTTGGCTCTGCTAGGCTGCTTTCCGATCACTACATTATCCTGGATCAAGACATTATCCCCAATTGTGACACCCTCATAAATGATGACATTATGTCCGATAATCACATTTTCTCCGAAGGTAACACGATCTGCAATTACTACGTTATTCCCCATTTTTGGAGTATTCATATAAAACGCTCCCTATCCCTTATTTTGAATAAAATTCAGCAATCTTGCTGACTACATATTCCTGTTGTTCCAGCTTCAGTTCCGGGAACATTGGCAATGATAAAGCTTCCGCACAAGCTTTTTCTGTTATTGGAAGGTCCCCTTCCTTATATCCAAGCTCCTCAAATACAGGCTGAAGGTGTAATGGTTTTGGATAGTAAATCATTGTGCTTACACCATTTTCGTTTAAGAATGCCTGAAGCTCGTCTCTTCTTTCAACACGGATTGTATATTGATGGAATACATGATAGTTATGTTCCTCGATAAACGGAGTCACAACCTCTTTCACACTTTCATTCAATAATTTTGTATAGTTCTCTGCTTTTTCGCGGCGCAGCTCGCTCCAATCGTTTAAGTGAGGGAATTTCACATTAAGGATTGCTGCTTGAAGCTCGTCCAGGCGGCTGTTGTATCCAAGTACATGATGGTAGTATTTAGGTTTGCTTCCGTGCACGCGGATGACACGCATTTTTTCAGCAATCTCATCATCTTTTGTAACAATCATCCCTGCATCGCCATAAGCACCCAGGTTTTTCGTTGGGAAGAAGCTATAGCAAGCTGTCGTTCCTAGTTCTCCAACTTTTTTGCCTTTATATAAGGAACCAATCGCCTGAGCTGCGTCTTCAATTACTGCGAGATTATGCTTTTCAGCGATTTCTACAATCGCATCCATATCTGCCATTTGTCCATAAAGATGAACTGGAACAATCGCCTTCGTCTTCTCTGTAATAGCTGCTTCAATCCTCTTAGGATCGATATTAAATGTTTTCGGATCAATATCAACGAAAACTGGAGTACCCCCTGCTCTTGCAACAGCGCCTGCAGTAGCAAAGAACGTAAATGACGGCACAATCACCTCATCCCCCTCGCCAACTCCACATGCCTGCAAGGAGATATGTAATGCATCACTTCCATTCGCTACACCAATTCCATGCTTAACTCCACTATATTCTGCAACATCACTTTCTAACTTCTTAACATTCGCTCCAAGGATAAAGTGTGACTTGGACATAACATCGTCCAGCGCCTCCATTACCTCACCTTTAAGTGTTTGATATTGTTCTGTCAGATCAAGCATAGGTACTTTCATTATAAATCCCTCTCTTTTCATTTAGTTTGCAGCTGCAAATGACTTTACTTCAAGCTTTTGATATACCTCAATGAGTTTTTTACTTTCTGCTTCCCAATTAAAAATGGTTTCAACAGCCCGCCGTCCGTTTACACCCAGCTCAGCACCCCAGCTCAGCACCCANNCAGCCCGCCGTCCGTTTACACCCATTTCAGCCGCAGCTTTGGGATTTTCTACAATCCACTTCATTGCCTCAGCGATTTGATTGGTATTCAGCGGGTCAACACATATACCGCAATTATTGTTCTCCACAATGTCCTGCCAAATTGGAAAGTTTGATGCGATCACCGGGACACCTGCTGACATATATTCAAACATT
>DMSR01000059.1 GCA_003457145.1 Bacillus sp. (in: firmicutes) | reverse complement strand
CGGCTCTGAAATTACTAGACTATTAAAGAATAATCCTAGAGTTTTATCAACAGATGATATCGAGGCTATCTATCGATCAGCCTATTAAACGGATAAGGAGAATCAATTATGTGGAAAAACCGTGAACATATGCAAGAATCACCGTATATTCCTTTAGGACCTTTTAAACTAAGGCTGCCTTTTATACACTATCGATTTGAATGGCCTGATTATGTACAAGGGTTATTATTATGTGCCGTTGATTTAGCCGCGATTCCTTTGATGACCGAATTGCTGGGAATGCCCTTTGAAGTCGCTTTGGCCGTAGTCATGCTGAATGGATTGCTTTATCTTACCCACCATTTGCTCGGCGATCCAGTCGTTCCCGGTTGGATCACACCTGCCATTCCGCTGATCATGGCTTATGTCTCTACATTCCCTGAAGGCATTGAAACAGTGTATGCACTTATTGGTTTCCAATTGACACTGGGACTCTTTTCTATCTTGCTGGGTGTCACTGGAATGGCAAAAAAAGTGGTCAATCTTGTTCCCCCTGCTTTGAAATCAGGAATTATCATGGGAGCTGGTTTCGCAGCGGTTATTTCTGTCTTCCAGGTAGGCGGCAGATTTGAGTCCTTCCCCTGGACGATTTCGATTGCAATTGGTATTGCTTTTTACTTAATCTTCTCTCAGCATTTTCAGGAACTCAAATTGCGGAGCAAATTCTGGATGTTCTTTTCAAAGCTTGGTATTTTTCCGATCATTGTTTTAGCTATTATCCTCGCTCCTCTATTTGGAGAGGCTCCTTGGCCGAAAATCGAATGGGGAATCAGCTCACCTGATTTCACTACCCTTTGGAATGAATACACGGTCTTTGGATTAGGCTTCCCTCCTTTGATGATGTTTGTTACAGGTTTGCCAACTGTTTTGGCCACCTACATTGTCCTTTTTGGCGACGTCCTTCAGAGCAAGGCGTTGGTCGATGAAGCATCAGAGACACGTAAGGATGAAAAAATTGATTATAACCCAAACAGGGCCCACTTAATTTTTGGCGGCCGTAATGCATTGATGAGTATCCTCGGACCTGATGTTACGATGTGCGGACCGATGTGGGCTGCCATGCAGGTTGTCATTGTAGAACGTTTTAAAGAGGGCAAAAAAGCGATGAATTCTATTTTCGGCGGCTCTGGATCCTTCCGCTGGGGAACAAACACAGGTCTGTTATTGCTGCCGATTGTCAGCCTTGTCCAGCCTATTCTTGGTATTGCTCTTGCCTTGACATTATTGATCCAGGGATATGTCAGCGTTAAGATTGGTATTCTTGAATCCCGCAGCCAGCGAGACCTTGGAATCGCAGGAATAACCGGTGCTGTTCTGGCAACCAAAGGTGCTGCATGGGCGTTCGCAGTCGGAATCCTATTATGCCTGCTGATTTATGGAAAGCATTTTTTCAAAGGAGAAAACGATCAGACATTTACGAAGGATACAGGAGAAACAAATTTAAAGAACGTTTCGTAGACCCCTCAGCACCTATTATTTTTTCAACATAGTACAATGGAAATGTATTGTAACGCTGCTTTACTAAAGCAAATAAGGAGGCATCACAATGGAAAAATATTCATTATTCATCAATGGAGAATGGACAGGTAAAGAACTGGAAACTTTTGATGTTATCAATCCTGCTACTTTGGAAAAGATCGCGACAGTTCCCAACGGAGGCGCTGAGGAAGCAAAGCAGGCAGCAGATGCAGCTTCTGAAGCCTTCAAGCTATGGTCCCAGTACTCAGCCTATGAACGAGCTGAACTCATTTGGAAGTGGCATCACCTGATCAATGAAAATAAGGAGGACCTGGCAAGAACACTTACCATGGAACAGGGAAAGCCTTTCAAGGAAGCATTGGGCGAAATCGCTTATGCGAATGGATTCTTTTCCTGGTATGCAGAAGAAGGAAAAAGAATTTATGGCGAGACGATTCCTGCCACAGGAAGAGACAAACGGCTTTTTGTCCAGAAGCAGCCAGTCGGTGTTGTTGCAGCCATCACACCTTGGAACTTCCCTGCTGCCATGATCACAAGGAAGGTTGGTCCGGCTTTGGCTGCAGGATGCACAGTTGTCGTAAAACCTGCAGAACAAAGTCCCCTTACTGCCTTCAAGCTAGCTGAGCTTGCAGAAAAAGCAGGCTTCCCTAAGGGAGTGATCAATATTGTAACAGGGAATGCACAAGAAATCGGCAAGGTGTGGCTTGAGGATACAAGGGTAAGAAAGCTGACATTTACTGGTTCCACAGAAGTCGGCAAGCTGTTGATGCGCGGCTCTGCCGATACGGTGAAGAAGGTTTCGCTCGAGCTTGGCGGTCATGCCCCTGTCATCGTCATGGAGGACGCAAACATCGAGAAGGCAGTCAACGGTGTAATCGCCGCCAAATTCAGGAATGCTGGCCAGACCTGTGTCTGCTCTAATAGAATCTATGTACATGAGAATATTGCCGAGGAATTCACCAGCCAATTCGTTGCGAAGGTTCAGCAGCTTCGCGTAGGAAATGGACTTGAAGAAGGTATCGATTTAGGTCCGCTGATTGATGATGCAGCAGTCGAAAAGGTCCAAAGACATATTGAGGATGCCATTGAAAAAGGCGCCAGTGTTGCAACAGGCGGTGAGCTGGTGAAGGATCAATTCTTTGCCCCGACCATCATCACGAATGTAAATGACGACATGCTTTGTATGTCAGAGGAAACCTTTGGCCCAGTCGCACCTATCACCACCTTCAGCTCTGAAGAAGAAGCAATCACGCGCGCCAATGACTCCATCTTCGGCCTTGCCGCCTATGTATTCACAGAGAATATTTCACGAGGCATCCGGATCACAGAGGCGTTGGAATATGGAATCATCGGCCTCAATGACGGCCTCCCTTCTACACCGCAAGTGCCATTTGGCGGCTTTAAACAAAGCGGACTTGGA
>DMSR01000099.1 GCA_003457145.1 Bacillus sp. (in: firmicutes) | reverse complement strand
TTATAAACTACATCAATTTCTGCTGACG
This sequence comes from Bacillus sp. (in: firmicutes), assembly GCA_003457145.1. GTDB lineage: Bacteria > Bacillota > Bacilli > Bacillales > Cytobacillaceae > Mesobacillus. Next base: position 5,155 of record DMSR01000099.1, on the reverse strand, counting down.
ATGAGAGTATTTGTTTAACTCGTTTAACGTCCATTTTACCCACCCTCCACAATCTTTTTCTCAATTATCTTCTCTAGATGATGACCTTTTTATTCGAGTACAACTTTTAGTTTTTTTGAGTAAGCTATTTTCAGCTTGCTGTTTTTTATTTCAAGAAAAATGGTACGTTTATTTTCCCGAAAAAATCAGAAACTATCGGTATGGAATTAACCTTATCCATGTCAGGAGAATCTCCGATTTTGCCCTAATGGTTTCATAATGGGGTATCAGGAAGGTTCCGGACGGGTTTGGAGAACATTCCTTTTTAGATAGCTTCCCGAATTTTCTAAGATTTTCACAAACGTTTGTACGACAAATCGATTTCATCCATCAGCTCCCGGTTTAATTTAAGCTGGCTCTTTGGCAGGTCTATGTAAAAAGGCTTTTTTTATGAATGCCAGCAAACCATCGATTTAGTATCATTTTTTTCATAATTCGCTCTTGTAAAATTGATAAAAAACGAATATTATATAAAATGTGTTTAAAAATCGTTCGTTTTTTTGGAGGATATCTATGTTTAAATTGAAAGAGCACAACACAAATGTCAAAACTGAAATGATGGCTGGTATCACAACTTTCTTTACGATGGTCTATATAGTGGTCGTCAATCCGATTATCCTGGCTGATGCTGGCGTCCCTTTCGAACAGGTTTTCACTGCCACCATCATTGCTGCTGTAATCGGTACACTATGGATGGCATTGTTTGCTAATTATCCAATAGCAATCGCACCTGGAATGGGGTTAAATGCCTACTTCGCCTATTCTGTCGTCGGAAATCAGAACATAACGTATGAAACCGCGTTTGCGGCCGTTTTTATTGCAGGATTAATTTTTGTGATCCTTTCTCTGACTCCTTTCCGGGAAAAATTAATTGAAGCGATCCCAGTTAACTTAAAGCACGGAATTACAGCAGGGATCGGTCTTTTCATTGCCTTTATCGGTCTGAGGTTAACTGGCATCATTACCGATCATCCAACAAATCTAGTTGGGCTAGGCAATCTCCACTCGCCGTCTGCTCTGCTCGCCTTAGCTGGACTTGCCATCACACTTGTTTTAATGGTGCTGAGAATAAATGGCGCACTTTTCTTAGGAATGGTGATTACCGGAATCATTGCCTTTTTTACAGGACAATTGTCATTTGAACAGGGATTTATGTCCCTCCCTTCACTTCCGGAAGGCATGATTGTCCTCAATCCTTGGACAGCATTAATGGACGTTATTCAAAATAGCTTATATGCAGTTGTCTTTTCTTTCATTCTTGTAACCATTTTTGATACTACAGGAACAATGATCGGTGTTGCCCACCAGGCTGGGCTTATGAAAGGCGATTCCATGCCAAGGGCACGAGAAGCGTTGCTCTCTGACTCAATTGCGACTGCAGTAGGAGCAATGTTCGGAACAAGCCCGACAACAGCGTATATTGAATCCTCATCTGGTGTCGCAGCAGGGGGACGTACAGGACTGACTTCGCTGACAGTAGCCGTTCTTTTCATCGCTGCAGCTTTCTTCGGTCCTCTTGTCGGTGCCGTTTCCGGATTAGCAGCCATTACTGCACCAGCGTTGATTATTGTCGGAAGCTTGATGATGGGCAGCATCTCAAAAATCAGCTGGGATGAACTTGATGAAGCTTTCCCTGCGTTTTTGATCATTCTGAGCATGCCGCTTACTTCAAGCATTGCGACTGGTATCGCGCTCGGGTTCATTTCTTACCCTTTGCTTAAAGTAGTTAAAGGAAGATGGCGTGATGTTCATCCTTTACTTTATGTCTTTGCAGTGTTGTTCTTCTATCAGCTTGCTTATTTACCTCATTAGGAAAATCAGGCTCCCTCATACTAGTAACACCAGCTTTAATAATAAAAACCTTTTCGGAACTCGCATTTTGCGAGTTCTTTTTTGTGTTGTTCTAATGGTTGTCTTTCTTCATAAAAATATTGGGAGAGATAAAACCGAAAATCGGCTATGCGTGGGGACCGGTTTGGGACAAGGCAGGAGATATGTGATGGCTGTAAAAATATTCGCTGTCTTGATTGGCAGTCTGCTTTTAGGAATCGGAGTGAACGGTTTTTTAGTGCCTCATCATCTCCTTGATGGCGGCATGATCGGTCTCGGCTTGATCTTCCACTATTTTTATGGATGGCAGACGGGGTTGACGATTATCTTTTTGAGTATTCCACTTTATTTGTTAGCCTGGTTCCTTGAAAGAAAATACTTCTTCCATAGCCTTCATGGTCTGATGGTTTCCAGCTTATTCATTGACTTGTTTGCGCCAGCTGCTCATGGATTGGAACTTGGGATCATGCCAAGTGCGATATTGGGCGGCATTCTCGTCGGCTCGGGAATAGGCCTGATGCTCCGTCATGAGACAAGCACAGGCGGAACAGACCTGCTTGCCCAGTTACTCAATAAATTCATGTCTGTAAATGTAGGCATCCTAATTTTTATCATTGATGGGATCGTGGTCATTTCCGGGTTAAATATCATCGGTATGGAAAAATTCGCTTACTCGCTTTTGACAATAACATGCGTAGGCTTGATGACTTCATTATTTGTCATCAAACGTCGAGAACAAATTGTCTAGTTTCACTATGTTGCTATTAATAAAGCTCTTTTCGTAAACTATGTTATTCAATACCCATAAAAAGCCAGCCAAGGTTAGTTGGCTGGCTTCTATGATGTACCGATTTATCAATTTCATTAAGCTTCTGCTTCAATTTTATGATTCATATCCGTATATACAGCTGGATCGATTTCTTTTGTTATCCTGCTGGTCAATATACCGGATGTCATTGCTCCGCTGACATTAACTGCCGTACGGCCCATATCTATTAATGGCTCGATTGAAATAAGTAATCCAGCGAGCCCTACAGGAAGGTCTAAAGCGGAGAGTACCAGCAATGCCGCAAAGGTTGCACCGCCGCCGACTCCGGCAACTCCGAACGAACTGATTGCGACAATTGCAATTACCGTCGCGATAAATGATGGAGTAAGGGGATTAATGCCGACTGTCGGCGCAATCATTACTGCAAGCATCGCAGGATAGATTCCTGCACAGCCATTTTGACCGATTGATAATCCAAATGAACCCGCAAAGTTGGCAATTCCTTCAGGAACACCAAGAGACCTTTGTGTCTTGATATTCAAAGGAAGTGCACCGGCACTCGTCCGTGATGTAAAGGCGAAAGCCAAAACAGGAAATGCCTTTTTTAAATATGTGACTGGATTTAGTCCGGCTAAAGTCAAAAGCAGCAAGTGGATGATGAACATGATAGTAAGAGCCACATAAGAAGCTGCAACAAACTGTCCGAGCTTGATGATGGCTTCAAAATCGCTCAAAGCGACCGTTTTTGTCATGATTGCAAGTACGCCATATGGAGTAAGGCGCAGGATCAGTGTAACAACCCTCATGATGATTGCATAGAAAGCATCTACGATTTTTGCAAAAAGCTCAGCCTGTTCCGCTGATTTTCTTCTGACTCCAAGATAGGCTATTCCTAGAAATGCGGCAAAAATCACCACTGATATCGTTGATGTAGGTCGTGCTCCTGTGAAGTCAAGGAATGGATTTGCAGGCAGCAGATCAAGGATTTGCTGTGGCATCGTACGCCCTTCAATTCCTCCATATGTTTCTTCAAGCTTCGCTGCTCTTGCCTGCTCTACCTCACCCTGAGTGATTTGCACGGCCTCTAAATCAAAGCCTACAGCAGTGGCAATCCCAACCGCAGCCGCGATGGCAGTCGTGCCAACGAGCAACCCAAGAATTAAAGTGCTGATTTTCCCAATATTATTGGTCAGCTTCAATTTTGTAAATGCTGCAAGGATTGAAATGAACACAAGCGGCATTACAACCATTTGCAGGAATTTCACATAACCGCTTCCCACCAGGCTGAACCAGTCAGCACTTTTGATTATTACTTCTGAAGCAGGACCATAAATGAATTGCAGAGCGAAGCCAAACAATATTCCTAATCCCAATGCCGTGAAGACACGCTTTGAAAATGAAATATGCTTCTTTTGCATGTAAAAGAGACCGCCGATAAGTATTAGCATAATAGCGATATTTAATATAACCAGCCCAGTCGTCAAATGTTTTCCCTCCTAATATTTTTCTTTTGGATAATTATAATACATGTATTCTTATAAGTAAACTCGGAATTAATATTTTTACTCCTTTCTGCTGCTAGGTTTATATAATAATATTTATGTAAAAGTTAAAGATTCCATGCTTTCTAAAATTAATAATATGAGCAGCTAATTATCGATGCCCAAGACAAGCACCAGCCTCCCCCTGCTTCATAAGATAAAAATAAGGCACAGAAACGTTTTTCAGTTGCTACAGTGCTACTATTCCTTTTGAAATGAGGAGGGCTCTATATTGTCTGCATTCTTCGTTATTATCACCCTATTACTTCTGCTCATTTTTCTAATGATCGGCATTGCATCAAAATTCAATACAGCCAGGATTACAGGTCTATACTTAATTTTCGCTTCGGTAAGCTTTATGATAATGCTTGTGGTTTTAGCTATTTTTTATAGTGAAGAATGGAAGGGAATATTTAATAAAGGTCAAAGTGAAAGATCAGCCTTCCATTCAGGAAAGCAATACACTGCACCAAACATCAAAGAGATTCCTGACGGAAAGGGACCTGAAACTCCGGTAGATTTACCATCAGCAGACCCTTCAGAAAGTAGTCCTAAGTCACCTCTCCAATCGAATGAGGAATCAGATCAATCATCGGCGAATATAGATGTCCCTGTAGATAAAATTGTTGATTATAAAGTAGTAAAGGGGGATGGTTTATGGTCAATTGCCAGGCGTTCAGGAGTGACGGTTGAGAATTTAAAACAGTGGAACAATCTTTCATCCGATATCATCTATATTGGACAGGTGATAAAAATTTACGGCAAAGACATAACTCCTCCTCCATCTGCTCCCCTGCCTGATGGTCCAGCCGGCGACTCACCACCATCCTTACTTCTATTTCATGGCAGCCTTCACAAGAAGCAAATCGCCCTGACATTTGATGCGGGCAGTGATTCAGCGGGAATTGAAATTCTCGATATCTTAAAAAGAATGTTGCTTTTACATTATGTTTTTTTAAGATATCGAGAATTTCAA
>DMSR01000098.1 GCA_003457145.1 Bacillus sp. (in: firmicutes) | reverse complement strand
CGTCAGCAGAAATTGATGTAGTTTATAATGGCGCTTCCGTGTGGATTGATCAATTAAATGAGGATGGCAGAACAGCAAAGGTTCATCTTCGCGGGCCTTTGGAAGAAAGGTCAATTGTGGATATTTCAGAGCTTCAGGAAAAATAACTTAATGAAGCACCAGGCCGCCGGGGAGCAAAATAATGTACGGCGGTTTTTTAGTATGGCACAATGTTTATGATACCTATAGTGGTTTATTCAAAGAGGTATCTTTATTAATGAAAGGAGAGATGAGCATGTTTCATTATACCGTTGAAGTTAGCAAGTCTTTGAAAGAAACCGTATCAGCGCTTGAAGCCAGTTTAAAAAATGAAAAATTTGGTGTTCTGTGGTCTCTTAACATGAAGGAGACGCTAGCTGGAAAAGGTCTTGAGTTAAATGAAGATTATATCATACTCGAAGTGTGCAATCCGAACGAGGCGAAAAAGGTACTCGAGAAAAGCCCGCTTGTCAGCTACTTCTTACCTTGTAAAATTGTAGTCTACTCCGACAACGGCACAACAAAAGTGGGGCTGCCAAGACCTACTGAACTGATTAAAATGGTGGATGATGAAGAATTAGAAACGATTGCAGCTGATATTGAAAAAAGGCTGATCGGCAGCATTGACAGCATTAAATAATTGGTAAGTTGGAAACCCAGGTTCTTTTTAATTCCTGGGTTTTTTTCATGTCGAAAAAGAAGGAAATAAGGATAAGCCCATTTCACATAAAAGATTTTGTCCAGTTGTTTAGGACAAATTTTAGCCGGGAATTTTAGGATTACAATCAAAATATCGGCTGTATAGCCGTTTATATAGATTAGCGGCTGCCGGGTCGGGCAGCCGCCTTAAATTTGTATTAAAGGGTTTATACAGGATAAAATGAGGCCAAGGGAGTGATGTTGATGACAGCAGAAATTTTGCAGAAGGTCACCTTACATAATGGTGTTGAAATGCCTATTTTCGGACTGGGTGTGTACAAGGTTGAGGATGGTGTGCAAATTGAAGAAACAATTAAATCCGCACTAAATCTAGGTTACCGCTTAATTGACACTGCGTCCATGTATCAGAATGAGGAGGGAGTGGGCAAAGCGATTCGCGACAGCGGCATTCCTAGAGAAGAGTTTTTTATCACTACAAAAGTGTGGAATATCGATCAAGGTTTTGATGCAACGCTGAAGGCATTTGAAACAAGCCTCGAGAAGCTCGGGATGGAATATATCGATTTGTATCTTATCCATTGGCCAGTTAAAGGCAAATACATCGAAACATGGCATGCTCTGGAGAAGTTATATCAGGATGGGAAGGTAAAGGCTATTGGGGTAAGTAACTTTCAGGTGCATCATTTAGAGGATTTGATGAAGAATGGCAGTGAAAAACCAATGGTGAACCAGGTGGAATTGCACCCACTGCTATCACAGAAGGAACTGAGGGATTATTGTCTTCACCATAATATTAAAGTAGAAGCGTGGTCACCGCTTTCAAGGGGCAGATTCCTTGATGATCCAATGTTAAAAGAAATAGCCGCACATCATGGAAAGACCACCGCACAAGTGATTTTAAGATGGCATCTTCAAAATGATATCATTCCGATTCCAAAGTCTGTGACTCAATCAAGGCTTAAGGAAAATGCAGAAATCTTTGACTTCGAACTAAGCCAGGAGGATATCGAAAAGGTAAATGGTCTAAACCAAAACGAACGTTTTGGTGCAGATCCTGATAACTTTGATTTTTAAAATGAGTTTATACTGTTACAAATAAGGGGAAAACAAAGGTATGTCCTGGTGTAATCATTAGGACATACTATCATGTTCCCAAAGAACCTGATAATATATCTTGAATTAAAGGTATTATTTCCAGATATTTATCTCGAAATAATAATATCTTAATTTAAGAGGATTTTAAATTGAACGGAGGCGATTTTGCATGACTAATGTTAATTTAGCGATCATTTATTACAGCTCGACAGGAACAAATTATCAATTAAGTAAAATGGCCGAGCAAGCTGGAAAAGATGCCGGTGCGGAGGTCAAACTATTACGAGTGGAGGAATTGGCCCCAGAATCAGCGATTGAATCGAACCCGGCCTGGAAGCAGCATCTTGAAGAAACAAAGAATGTTCCAGTTGTTTCTCTTGAGGACCTGGAATGGGCCGATGCAATCATTTTCAGTATTCCAACACGTTTTGGCAACTTGCCAGCACAAATGAAGCAATTTCTTGATACAACCGGCGGACTCTGGTTCCAGGGTAAACTGGCAAATAAAGTCGTTAGCGCAATGGCTTCAGCAAGCAACCCTCATGGCGGACAGGAAATGACGATCAATAGCTTATACACGACTATGATGCATTGGGGAGCAATCATTGCTGCACCTGGATATACAGATGATTCTTTATTCGCAGCAGGCGGAAACCCTTATGGAACATCGGTTACTGTAGACCAGGACGGAAAAATGATTGAAGATGTGGAAGCGGCTGTAAAACATCAGGCTGCCCGGACCATTCAAGTAGCTGATTGGGTTAAAAAAGGACTAAATAATGGTTAGGTCGCTTACAAAATTTACGGACTGGATTTATTCAGTCCGTTTTTTATTTTTTTAATTGGATACATTACTAATAAGAGTTAAAACAGTGTGGCGGAAGCCACTATGGGGGTGAAAATGTTATCTTATGTTTTAACTTTAGTTATAGGTGGTAAGTAAGTTGTACAAGCAGTTCACACAGAGGAGGCCAAGGGTCCTTCCTGATAAACCACTGCTTGGCAGGCTGCAAAAAATGGTTTAAGAACACCGGTTAAGAGGTAACTTAAGATTAGAGCAAGCTGAATGATTCCCGGGAAGAAAAAAATTTCAGTTCAGCCTAATTTGTAGTAAAACTCTTAAAGAGGGTGTTTAAATCCCTTAGCACTTCTACTACTTGATAACATTACAATTATAAGGAGGAAAAAAACTATGTTAAGTTTTCTTTGGGCACTAATTATTGGAGGAATTATTGGTTGGATAGCAGGACTAATTCTTGGAAAAGATATTCCAGGTGGAGTAATTGGAAATATCATTGCAGGTTTCATTGGTGCTTGGATTGGACAGGCAATCCTAGGAGATTGGGGTCCGGTTGTAGCTGACTTTGCGATTATTCCAGCATTGATTGGTGCAATTGCTTTAGTATTCATCGTCAGCCTTGTATTACGCAGCATGAGAAAAGCTGATAACCATCATTAATAAGAAAAATCCTTCCGAGAGGAAGGATTTTTTTTTGCTCTTAAACTAAAATTGTATCTTCCAAGTTTAGTTTTACTATAAACATTCATCAAGGTTCGTAAAGGAAAATCCATTCATTATACGTAAGCCGCGGTCTATGCCAATACTATTACTGGATTCTAATCTAGCTACTATACCTTAAATTTGGGAAGCATCAATATGAGTAAATATTGGCGGGTTATCAATGAATGGTGCATGGCAAGTGATGCCTTCCTGCGTGAACGGATGAACGAATTCAAGTTTCACAGCGTGCAAAGCTTGTCTCTGGAAGGTATCGCTGCCTCCGTACAGTGAGTCACCTGCTAGCGGGTGACCAAAGTCACTGAAATGAACACGAATCTGATGGGTTCTTCCAGTATCGAGAGAACATTCTATAAGCGTTAGGTATTCCTCTTTCATTCTGCTGACGACTTTGAAGTGAGTGATTGCTTTTTGGCCAGTGTCCGAAACTCTTCTTCTTGTTGGATGGTGGCGGTCTCTGCCTATTGGCTTATTGATCGTTCCCTTTTTCTGCCGGATCATTCCATCCGTCAATGCCAGATAAGTTCTTTTTATCAATCGTTCTTCAAGCATTTTATCTAAGATCGCCCCGATCAACGCATGTTTTGCGAAGAGGACTGCACCAGTAGTATCTCGATCCAGCCTGTGAATATGCCGGGGACGGGTGACCTCACCATTTGACTGCATATGAAAAGCCGCCGCGTTTGCGAGTGTACCTGTCTGACCGGCTTCATTCGGGTGGGTGTCGATTCCGGCAGGTTTGTTAAAGATAATCAAATGGTCATCTTCATATAGAATATCTGCATTCTGATACTCAGGTACAATCAAGAAATCCTCCTCTATAAAAAGGTGTAACTGTAAACGATCTCCTTTCATTAAAGGAAGGGTCCAATCAGGGTTCTTCCCATTTATTCTGACTTTCTTATCCGTTCGGAAAAGATGAATTAGTTTCTTTGGAGCCTGCCAAAATTCTCGCATGAGTGTTTCGAGAGAATACTCTTGCCATTCCATTGGGATGTTCATTTCCAGCCATTCGCCTTTTTTGCTTGTATGTATCATAATGGTCTCCTGACATGTATATAGTTAGTTTTATAGACTGTTTCCATCAAAATGTGATTTTGTCAACTTTTACCGCCTGAATGGGCAAAATTTCCACCCTAGTAAAGGGAGGGGATATGTTATTCTAGATGTATATATTACGAAAAGATTACATGGGTTATAAAGGTGGGTTCATCATTGAGAATTGTTTTTGCGTCTACACCCGGACAAGAAGAAAAGATTTTGGAACTGGCCAGGTATTTTTATACTGATATTTTTCCTTTATATTTCAGCGATGAAGACATTCAGGAATTTGAACGGCTTGAAGTATTACATACAAAAACTGAACAGTATGAGAGATTCAGTACATTGGGTGATGCTTTCCAGGTGATTACGAGCATGCAAACTTTGATATCTATTTTGGAGTCGGGCCATATTCCTGAAAAATATCAAACAATGTTCCGCAGGAATGTACAGACATTAACAGACTATGGCATTTGTTTTCCGTTTAACTATAATCAGTTTTCTGACTCGGACCATGTTCATCTAGACTATATCAGCACTTATACTAAAGCGGAAAACAAATGCCATAGTCTGTTAATGTCTGTACATTCCTGCGGAACATTGTTTGATATTTTTCAGGAATATGNNATATCAGCACTTATACTAAAGCGGCAAATAGACTTTTGTTATAAGCCTTTAAAAAAATGAACGCCTGCATTCAGCAGGCGTTTTCTTTGCTTAATTATTTATTAGTTTACGCTATTTTCCTGAAACCATGTTTCAAAAACTGCTTTCTCCTGATAGCCGTTAATCCTGTTTACTTCCTTGCCGTCCTTATATTGGACGATTGTTGGTGTTGATTCGATTCCATAATCATTCCAGCCGCTTTCAAACTCTTTTAAGTTATATTGAAGCAAGTTTATCTCCATATCCTTTGCAAGAGGGGCGACGATCGGTGTTGTCTTAACACAGAACTCGCATGTCGGA
>DMSR01000538.1 GCA_003457145.1 Bacillus sp. (in: firmicutes) | reverse complement strand
CCTTTTATAGTTCTGGCACATCTCGTAAAGGCCACGAATCCAAATAGAAAACAGATTACGCTTTACTCCAAAAGTAATAATCAATGCGACAAATAGTATTTGTAAGTGGAGAAGGGGAGTTTAATACGCAGAAGGAAATATGGATAGATTAATTGTGGCAGCCTTTTTAATTACTTCTGTTTTCTCATAGAGTGTTGATTTTTACACTTAACTTATATCTAAGTATTCTTAATCGAAGAAAACATAATAGGTAAAACTAATAAAATGTATTAATTTAAATTATTTTCAATATTTATTGTTATACTGAGCTAACAACACTTCTGGTGTTAAAAAGCATAAGTAATTCAATGAATTCTTATTATTTTCTGTTGTATTTCTTTAACAAAATTATAAATCTTGTTAAAATGATTGTGTTTTAATTTATTTCTGGCAGGTGAAAGTATGAGCAAAATCGAATGGTTCTTTAATAAAGTCGGTGAAAAAATGATGAATGAAGATATATGGATCAACATAGGTGGAGGTTTCCTTAAAATCATCGCAATCCTGATCATATCAGGATTATTAATTAAGTTCGGAAGGCTGGCTATCCAGAACTTTTTTAAAGTAAGGACGAAGTACCCGCTGAGAATCTCAGAACGACGGGAAGCAACGCTTGCGAAGCTGCTTCAGAATGTCCTTACCTATGCGGTGTATTTTATTGCGATTATCATGATCCTCTCGGCGCTGACAATCAATGTCCAGGCAATGCTGGCAGGAGCGGGGATTGTAGGTCTTGCTGTCGGATTCGGCGCGCAAAGCTTGGTCAAGGATGTCATAACAGGTTTTTTCATTATCTTTGAAGATCAATTTTCAGTTGGTGACTATGTAAGGATTGGCCAATTTGAGGGGACAGTTGAAGAAATTGGCTTACGTACATCAAAGATTAAAAGCTTTACAGGTGAAATCAATATTATCCCAAATGGCAGTATCGTCGAAGTGACTAATTTCTCTATATATAATAGTGTCGCAGTGCTAGATATTGGAATTGCATATGAAGGTGATATTCAATATGCAGAAAAAGTTTTGCAGGAATACCTGGAAGACCTCCCGTCTAAGCATGAAGAGCTTGTGAAGGCTCCAGAACTTTTGGGGGTCCAACAGTTTGGCGCTTCAGAGGTAGTCCTCAGGATTGTCGCAGAAACATTGCCAATGAAGCATTGGTATATAGGCAGGGTAATGCGTAAGGAAATAAAGCTGATCCTTGATGAACATGGAATTGAGATTCCGTTCCCAAGAATGGTCATGTATTCTCGTCAAGAGGGCGGGCAGCAAAAAGAATTAGGAAAATAAACAGGAGGTTATGATATTGGAGCATGAGTTTCAACTGAATGATGTTGTTGAAATGAAGAAACCACATCCATGCGGTGCGAACCAGTGGAAAGTTATCCGATTAGGGATGGATATTCGAATCAAGTGTGAAGGCTGTCAGCATAGTGTCTTAATTCCCAGAAAAGAGTTTACACGAAAAGTGAAGAAGATTTTATCGAAGCAGGGTGAATAATCCTGCTTCTTTTTTTATCCTCGTTATATTATTCTTATATTTAAGCTCTTTGTTAATATTCATCAGTTTGTGCTAATCAAAGCAAGCGTATGTTCAGGAAAGTGTTCGAAATAAACCTTTACATTAGAATAAGAACATTCTAATCAGCTGATATATAGATATCCTGAAATTCTGGATTTAACTAACACTAAGAAAAAAGGGGGATGAGGCTGTGGCAACTGTGCATCATTCAGCGTGTCCTTTGAATTGCTGGGACAGCTGTGGTTTTGTAGTAACTGTTGAGGATGGGAAAGTAGCCACTATTGATGGTAATCGTGAGCATCCAATCACCCAGGGGAAGATTTGCGGCCGCGGCCGGATGCTTGAGAAACGGACGAATTCACCGGATCGACTGCTTTATCCTTTAAAAAAGGAAGCGGGAGGTTTCAGGCAAATTTCGTGGACCCAGGCGCTCGATGAAATTGCTGAGAAACTCGCATATTATAAAATNNGACTGAACTGACAGGCTCGATTTGCTGGGGAGCGGGGGTCGAGGCACAGAATTGGGATTTCGGTGATGCGTACAGCCATGCACCTGAAGATTTGGCCAATAGCAAACATGTGGTCATTTGGGGAAGAAATGTTGCGCGCACGAACATGCATCTATTTCAAAACCTGCAATCGGTCAAAAAGAATGGGACGAAGCTTTATGTAATTGACCCGATCTTTAACGCTACCGCAAAAATCGCAGATGAATATATTTCTATAAAACCTGGATTTGACGGGCTTCTTGCTGCAGGTATCATGAAAGAACTGTTGCGAATGGATTTGCAGGACCAGGAGTTTTTGGTGAAAAACACAGTAGGATTTACAGATTTAATGGAGCTCTTGGACAGTGTTTCATTAGAATATATCAGTCAATTGACAGAGGTACCCGCAGAAACGATTACCCACCTTGCTGAAGTGTATGCTGACAGACCAGTTTCAACGATTATGGGACTGGGAATGCAGCGATACGAAAATGGCGGCAATACGATTAGATTACTTGATGCCCTTGTGGCGGTCAGCGGCAACGTTGGCATTCCAGGCGGAGGCGCCAACTATGCGAATAAGCAGGTAGGGCAAAGCTTTGTATTTAATGAATTGACGATGCCTGAACACAGGACTTCAACCCGGTCGTTTACGATGATGAGGCAAGCAGAAGGAATTTTATCGGCGATTAATCCTGAAATCAAAATGGGGATTGTAACATGCGGAAACCCACTGACACAGGTTCCTGATACAAATAGGGTAAAAGAAGCATTTTCTTCACTTGAAACTCTTGTTGTCGTCGATCAATACATGACTGATACTGCCATGCTTGCGGACTATGTACTGCCTGCTGCAACTGTATTTGAAGTCGAAGATATCTATTATTCTTCTATGTACCATCATTATGCGAACCATGGGCCTAAGCTCGTTGAACCACCAGGAGAAGCCAAGCCGGATGCGTGGATTTGGGCAGAATTGGCAAACAGATTAGGGTTTGGTGATGAATTTAATTTTACAAGGGAAGAATTCCTGAGAATGGGCCTCGCTTCATTGGAGGATAAAGGTATTACTTTAGAAAAAATTCGTAATGAGAAATTTATGGAGCTTCCGGTGGATAAAGTGCCGTGGGCTGAGCGGAAATTTAAAACTCCAAGCGGAAAGTATGAATTCTCAGCTTCAGCCGCTACTAATGGAAGAATCAAGCTGTCATTGCCAAATGAAACAAAGTGGACCAACCCGGAGCTTGCCGGCAAATATCCTTATACATTGCTGACGATCCATCCATTGCGTTCAAACCATTCACAGCATTTTCATCTGTTTGACCAGACGCCATATGTGAAGGTGGAAATCGCCGAAAGCCTGGCAGTTGAGAAGGGATTAATGAACCAGGATTATGTGAGGGTATGGAATGATAGGGGAGAAATAAACGGGTATGTTTCAATCCTGAAAAAAGCCCACCCTGGAACAGTGAACATTGATGAGGGTATAAGTGGAAGGTTTGGCGGTTCGGTAAACAAACTGACATCAAGCAAGGAATCCGATAACGGCTTGGGCAGTACTTTGTATGATTGCTTAGTGAACATAGAAAAAGCCGAAAAAGAATAAGCAGCTGCCGCACTTAACTGGAGTGCGGCTTATTTGTGGGGCAAGTCTCATTAGTTGCCGATCTTGGGCAATCAATAAAAAAACGATCACTATTTTCAAGACTGATGCTTGCGCATTTCTGTTTGGATGCTTGTCTTTTGATTGACTTGTATCTATAATTGTGGGAGGCAAAATCGTTTTTAAGATGGATGATTCTAGCTTGAATAGATATTTTTTTAATAGAGGAGTGACATGGATGGCCTTAACAGCAGGTATTGTTGGACTTCCCAACGTTGGGAAGTCAACTTTGTTTAATGCAATTACACAGGCAGGAGCTGAATCCGCGAACTATCCGTTCTGTACGATAGACCCAAACGTGGGGATCGTAGAAGTTCCTGACCATCGTTTAACTAAATTGACTGAGCTTGTACAGCCGAAAAAAACTGTACCCACAGCCTTCGAATTCACTGATATCGCCGGTATTGTTAAAGGGGCGAGCAAAGGTGAGGGATTGGGAAACAAGTTCCTATCCCATATTCGCCAAGTTGATGCCATTTGCCAGGTAGTTCGCTGCTTTGCAGATGACAATATTACCCACGTTGCAGGTAAAGTGGATCCTATATATGATATTGAGGTTATTAACCTTGAATTGATCCTTGCCGACTTAGAGTCAGTTGAAAAAAGAATTGGCCGTGTTGAAAAGCTGGCAAAGCAAAAGGATAAGGATGCAGCTATTGAATTCCCGATTTTATCCCGTCTTCGTGAGGCGTTTGAAGCGGAACAGCCGGCGCGCGCTGTTGAATTCACTGAAGAAGAGATGAAAGTAGTGAAACAGCTTCATTTGCTTACAATCAAACCTATGCTTTATGTGGCAAACGTAAGTGAAGATGAAGTAGCAGACCCAAACAGCAATGAGTATGTCCAAAAGGTACGTGAATTCGCAGCCAAAGAAAATGCTGAAGTCATCGTTATTTGTGCGAAGATCGAAGAAGAAATTGCTGAGCTTGAAGGCGATGAAAAAGCAATGTTCCTTGAAGAACTAGGAATTGAAGAATCAGGCTTGGATCAACTGATCCGTGCAGCATACAGCCTGCTTGGCCTGGCTACTTACTTTACTGCTGGAGTTCAGGAAGTCCGGGCATGGACATTCCGCCGCGGCATGAAGGCACCTCAGTGTGCCGGCGTGATCCACTCTGATTTTGAACGAGGTTTTATCCGTGCGGAAACCGTTCATTATGATGATTTGCTTGCAGCTGGTACGATGACAGCTGCAAAGGAAGCTGGAAAGGTTCGCCTTGAAGGCAAAGAGTACGAGGTAAAAGACGGGGATATCATCCATTTCCGTTTTAACGTTTAATAAAGGGAGCTGCAGATAAATTCTGCAGCTTTTTTCAATTGATCAGAAAGCACAAATTTACTGCGAGAATGTCAAGCTTTACCGTCTGCTGACAAAGGTGATTATGCTTTTCTTGAGGTCAAGCAAACGCCTGGCAAACAGTGCGAACATATGTTAGTATCAAATTAAAGGAATACATAGACTTCGGCAATGAAACTCGATTGTTTTGTTTTGCGAATAGGACCGTTGCTTTTAAAAATAATCTATGATATAATTTCAACTTGTGAGTAATTAACAATTATTCCTTGCCCTTTTAAGGGCCGTCAGACCAAAAGGAGGTGACAGTGATGAGAAAGTACGAAATTATGTACATCATCCGCCCAAATATTGAAGATGAAGCTAAGAAGGCTCTTACTGAGCGTTTCAGTGGAATTTTAACAGATAATGGTGCGGAAGTTTTAGAAGCTAAAGAATGGGGCAAACGCCGTCTAGCTTATGAAATCAATGATCTTCGTGATGGCTACTACCAGCTAGTTAAAGTTAATGCTGAGCCAGCAGCAGTTGAGGAATTCTCTCGTCTTGCTAAAATCAATGAAGATATCATTCGCCATATCGTAATTAAAGAAGAAGAATAATATAAAAATTGACATAAACTTTCAGCTTGAATGTTTCACGTGAAACAAAGCTGAA
>DMSR01000142.1 GCA_003457145.1 Bacillus sp. (in: firmicutes) | reverse complement strand
TTCCTTCATCGAGACCTGGCCTGTCCCCAGGATCGACTACAGCGGCTTCATGGCCCTGCACGACCTTTTCATCATCATTCTTATCATTTAAATTCATTAAAGTCCCTCCCTATTCCGCATACAAATACATCAAACGTGGAGAATTCGGCTGTGATAAAAGCTTCATCATACCTGCCATTTCCAGGTCTTTCCCCATCATTTTTTGTGCACCGATATTAAATAAGGATCCGAAACCTATGTTTTCACTATATTTCACTACCATGGCATCTTCCAATTTCTCATCTTTCCTAACCCGTTCAATGACATCATCAAGATATCCGAACCCATCAATTAAATTCAGCTCTTTTGCCTGGCGGCCATCATATATTCTTCCGTCAGCTATTTTCTTGACTTCATTAACAGGAAGCCCCCGACCCTCAGAGATGACTTTCACGAATCCTTCATAAGAATTGTCAATCATCGACTGCAGAATATTCCGTTCTTCTTCGGTCATCTCCCTGGTAGGACTCATGATGTCTTTATGAGGACCGCTTTTAATTGTCACAAAATCGACGCCATACTTTTCTGCAAGGCCGGCATAATTGACTCCCTGCATAATTACGCCAAGGGAACCGGTCAAAGTTTCTGGGCTGGCAAATATTTTATCTGCTGGCGCAGCAACATAGTAGCCTCCAGAGGCCGCAATCGAACCCATCGAAATATAAATCGGCTTTTTCGTCTCATTCTGGATTTCCTTGATTTTGTCATGTATTTCAGCGCTTTCCACGACTCCTCCACCTGGAGAGTTCACTCGGAGAATCACCGCTTTTACATCCTTGTCTTCCTTCACAAATTCAAGCTTTTCCATGAAGGCCTTATGGTTATATAGAGGGCTTTCAAAGAACGAACTAGCGTCCCCTGTATCCTGGATTACACCATCGATTGTCAGCACGGCGATTTTACTTAGCATATCGCCTTCCTCGACAACTTCCTCTGCAAAGAGCTCTTCAGATACGGAGAACATATCAGTGAATGTATTTTCAGCATCACTAAATACAAAAGCTGAAAGAAAATTAATTACCGTTGACGCAATAAACAAACCAGCGGCTATACCTAATGCCGCCCATCTTTTACCATTCATTAGAAGACCTCCTTAAATCACTGTACTTTCAATAAGTTGCGAAAAAATGATAAACTTATGTTAATAACATTTATTTTAGCAAAAGTTTTTAAAAGTAGGTAAGAATATGAGGAGAATACATACTGTTTGGAGGAATCAAAAATGCCAGATCGCCGTAATATTTACTTTTACCATGCACCAGATAAAGAAATGATGGAAAAGGCAGAGCCTTTGTACAAATTGGCAGAAAAGTATGATTTCAATATTGTAAAAGATTTTCGGACTGCCAACATTATTGTCAGCGTCGGCGGAGATGGAACATTTTTACAAACTGTAAGAAAAACTGGATTCCGTGACGATTGCTTGTATGCAGGGATTTCAACTACAGGATCTCTGAATATGTATTGTGATTTTCATCTTGAAGACACAGAAAAAATGATTGAAGCCATCGCCAATTTCCAAATTGAAGTAAGACGTTACCCGACAATCGAGGTTGCTGTTGATGATGAAACATCCTTTATTTGTTTAAATGAATTCAGCGTCCGCTCCGGAATCATTAAGGCGTTTGTGATGGATATATTCATCGATGACTTGCATTTTGAAACATTCCGCGGTGACGGGATGATCGTTGCAACACCAACTGGGAGTACGGCTTATAACAAGTCTGTCAACGGTGCAGTGGTCGACCCGTTACTGCCATGCATGCAGGTAAGCGAGCTTGCTTCTGTGAACAATAACCACTATCGTACTCTTGGGTCTTCATTTATTTTAAGCGGCGACAGAAAGCTTACCCTTAAGGTTGTTCAAGACGGTAATGATTATCCAATCATGGGAATGGACAATGAAGCATTAAGCATCCAGCACGTGGAAAAATTCGATGTCAAACTGAGCAATAAGGTCATTAAAACAGTTAAGCTTAAAGATAATTCATTCTGGGAAAAAGTTAAGAGGACATTTTTGTAACCCTGATCAGACTATGCAGAAGAGCTGCGGAAACCATCCGCAGCTCTTTTTTACATTTGCACTTCTTTTTCACGTTTCCATTTTACACTTAAAGCAGCCATCATTCTGGTTCTCGAGAATGAATAGAGAATCAGAGCAGACCAGATGAAGCTGAAAGCAAGCAGGTGAGTCGCCGAAAAAGTTTCATGATACACGAAAATCCCAAGCATCAACGTCAATGTAGGTGCAATATATTGAAGGATTCCAAGGGTGGCGAGAGGTATGCGCTGGGCTCCCTTAGCAAAATATAAAAGCGGCACAGCTGTAGCGGCACCTGCCCCTGCCAGCAGTAAACTAGTAGTCCATGAATCTGACAATAACGAGCTGGTTCCCTGAACAAGCAAGTAACCCATATAAATTCCAGCAAGCGGCATGACGACTAAGGTTTCAAGGGCTAGACCAACGGCAGAATCCACTTTTATTAATTTTTTAGCAAGACCATATAAGCCAAAGGAGATGGCCAGTGATAAGGCAATCCATGGAAATTGTCCATATGAAATCGTCATGATCAGCACGCCGACTGCAGCTAACGCGAATGAAACGTATTGAATGACCGAAAGTCTCTCTTTCAAGAACGCCATACCGAGCAGCACACTGACCAGCGGGTTAATATAGTATCCTAGGCTTGCTTCAATCATTTGGTCTGTATTAACCGCCCATATATACATAAACCAATTGATGCTGATCAGCAACGAAGCGACACCGAGCGCCGCAAATTGCTTTTTATTTTTCGCCAGTCCTTTCAGGGTTCCAGTAAACAGGTTCCCCTTCCTGTTAATGACAAGAACACCGACAATAAAGAAAAACGACCAAAATACCCGATTCGCCAGAATTTGATCAGCGTTAACATGGTGAAGCAATTTCCAATAAACCGGAAGAATACCCCATAATACATAAGCGAAAGCTGCGCATAAAACTCCAGCTTGCTGTTCCGTCCTGTTCATCATTTTACACCCCTAATCTTTCTGCACTCGAAATAATTATCATTATAAGGGTGAACTGCAGGACTGACAATCTTTTTCTTAGGGTACTCCTTATTCTTTTATCACTGAGAAAAAAGCCATTAAAACAATTTCAAAAAAATAAAACCTTCAAGCTATTTATTTTTTTGCTTCAGTTTAAAATTGTAACCAAATGTTTCTTCTGCTGATGAAACCTTATACCCATATCCCGATTTAAAGTCTAAAAATAGTTTATTTGGCAATGATTCCAATGATTGTTCAGGAACGAAAAAATTTATTCCCTTCTCTATGATTACTTTGTCCTCACCTTGTTTTTCCTCTATGTGAAGCTCAATATCTGTAGCTATGGAACAAGTACCAACAAATTCAGCTACTATCCTAATACCTTCTTCTTTACTGAAGTGGACCTTGGAAAGTTCTTTTAATGCAGCTTCTCTAATTTCTATTTTCACTTTGATCACCCCTTCTTTTACATACATATACCCAATTTCACATTCAGTTAATGTGATTTTCGGTCAGAAAGGATTTCAAAGGCTGAAGTGTTCATAGCAAAAGCAGGCCGAATTCGGTCTGCTTTTCACATTCTTATTTACTTGTGCTCTCTAACTCTTTCTTCCTCAATTCGATCCGGCGGATCTTACCCGAAGTCGTTTTAGGCAGCTCTTCCAAAAACTCGATTTTGCGTGGATATTTGTATGGTGCAGTGAGATCCTTTACATGCTGCTGAAGCTCGGCAGCCAGGTTTTCCTGTTCCTTGTCAATGCCATCGCGCAACACAATAAATGCTTTAACAATATGACCGCGGATTTCGTCAGGCGATGCAACGACAGCGCATTCTTTAACATATGGATGTTTTACGAGTGCATCCTCGACTTCGAAGGGTCCAATCGTGTACCCGGAGCTGATGATAATATCATCACCGCGTCCCTCAAACCAGAAATAACCTTCTTCATCCTTGCTCGCTTTGTCCCCCGTTACGTAGTAGTCTCCTCTGAATTGCATCGCAGTACGTTCAGGATCTTTGTAATAGTTCTTGAACAGCGCAGGTGTCTCAATATGCACTGCAATATCGCCCACTTCCCCTGGTGCGCACGGGTCACCGTTCTCGTTAATGATGTCCACTTTGTTGCCTGGTGTTGGCTTTCCCATTGATCCGGGTTTCAATTCCATGCCTTTCGTAACACCGACCAGCAGCGTGTTCTCCGTTTGGCCATAACCATCGCGCACATCAACATTAAAGTGCTTTTTAAACGTCTCAATTACTTCCCTGTTTAGTGGTTCCCCTGCTGAAACAGCACTGTGCAGGCCTGGGAGGTTATAATCGCCGATACTTTCCACCTTGGCCATTAAACGATACTCAGTAGGTGTACAGCAAAGTACATTCACATTGTATTTCTGCAAAAGCGATAAATATTTCTCTGGCTCAAATTTACCATGGTAGACTAAACCTGTCGCTCCTGTTCCCATCACGGATAAGAACGGGCTCCATATCCACTTCTGCCATCCCGGACCTGCTGTAGCCCAAACTGTGTCTCCTTCTTCGATGCCTAGCCAGTTGCTTGCCGCTGTACGAAGATGGGCATATGCCCATCCATGTGTATGGACGACCCCTTTAGGATTTCCAGTCGTTCCGGAAGTCTAGCTCAAGAATGCCATATCATCACGGTCAGTATCAGCAAGTTCCAATTCCTCAGAAGCTGCTTCCATTTCTTTGTCTAGATGGACCCAGCCTTCCCTGCTCTCACCTACGACAAACTTCGGAAGATTCTCGATTTCTTCAATATCAGAAAACTGGCTTGTATAAGGAGCAAAACTAACAATTCCTTTTACATCCCCATGTGTGATCCGATATTTGAAATCTTTTGTTCTAAGCATCTCCGAACTTGGAATGACAACAAGACCTAATTTCAGGGAAGCAATATATACCTGGTAGGCTTCAATCAGCCTCGGAACGACTACAAGGACAACATCTCCCTTCTTTAGACCATGGCTCAAGAAAACGTTTCCAATTTTATTAGCGTTTTTCAGTAATTCTTTGTATGTAATCTCTTTTGTCCTTCCCTCTTCATCTTCCCACAAAATTGCTTTATTGGCGGAATTTTGTGCGAATCTCTCGATTTCGGAAATCAGATTATACTGTTGCGGTGCAATCAATTCTTCAGTTTTCATTCTTCTCCCCCTAAATATAAATATTGGTAAATCCCCACCCTTCCATTATACAAAATTATTAAAAAATTAAAAATTATATGATAACGGTTTTTTATACTCTGTTCGCACATTTCTCGTTGCTCTTCGCTGGAAAAAAGAAAGGAGCGGGACATAGCCCGCTCCTTGTAGCCATATTATTCATTTTTTAATTAGCGAGAGAATCCGCCACCAAGTTGCTGTTCAGCCATTTGAACCAAACGCTTAGTGATTTCTCCTCCGACAGAACCGTTAGCGCGAGAAGTAGTTTCTGCACCAAGGTTTACACCAAATTCAGTAGCGATTTCGTACTTCATTTGGTCAAGAGCTTGTTGTACTCCAGGTACT
>DMSR01000373.1 GCA_003457145.1 Bacillus sp. (in: firmicutes) | reverse complement strand
CTTTTAGTCTAAATAAGTAGATAGGATAACTAATGCAGGGAGTTGGAATCATTGGCAACAAAGTACATTCTGAAAATCAGACAAAGTATCTGGTTCATACCAGGAGTATACAGCACTTTAGCCGGCTTAATTGCCTTATTGGTTATTTACATAGACCAATCGGGATTTTTAAGAGATTTCGTCCCGTCACTTTTGCTTACGGAGGTTGAGCTGGCACAGGACATACTTGGCGCTATAGCTACAGCTTTATTGACGATGACGACAATCACGTTCTCTACCATCATGATTGTGCTGACGACGTATTCTTCGCAATTTTCCCCTCGGACGCTGGGCACGTTTGTTGAAGATCCGATAACATTAAGGGTTTTGGGAATTTTCATCGGCGGTTTTGTCTATTCGATTCTGACACTATTATTTATGAGTGAAACCTTCTATGGAGACCGAGTTATTTCAGCAACAATCGGTGTAGCAATCGCCATTGTTTGTTTGACATTTTTTGTTTACTTTATACACAATGTAGCCACTTCCATTCAAGTTAGTACCCTAATCCGAAAATTGTCGGATGAAGCTCGGGAAGCAGTACATAACAAGAAAGAATTCTTCGAAAAAGGTAATGTGAAAAGGATCCAGAGACAGGAATCCTCTTTGAGGCTTTATAAATACCAAAAAGAAATCACGGCAAATAAATATGGGTATGTACAGGTGATCGACTTTGAAGGATTAGAGCGTATAGCTGTTAAAAGTGATATTTTAATTGAAATACCGTTTCCTATAGGTGAATTCGTCTGTGAAGGAATGGTTGCTTTCAGGATCCACTATAATCAGGAGGACCAGGAACTGGATATGAAATTGGGGCGATCTTTTAAGATTGGAAAAGAACGAACAGGACTCCAGGATCCGGAGTTTGCGTTGCAGAAGTTGGTTGAGGTTGCTTTACGGGCAATATCACCAGGGATAAACGATCCCAATACAGCAAAAAACTGTATTTTTCACCTGGGAATGGTCTTATCCGAACTATGCAGATTAGAGGGTGAGGGAGAGTATGTAGGATATCTGGATGAAAACGCCAATCTGCGGGTGATTGGGAGGGAAAAGAATATCAGGGAGCTGCTTTATACTTCCTTTTATCAAATAACTCAATATGGGGAAAAAGATATTTCAATTTTGCTTGCACTTATGGATGCATTCATATTAGTTGGAAAAAGCGCTAATCATCTAATCAAAAGTATATTATGGGAAATCTATTGCTACACCATTGAAAAATTCGACCATGAACAAATTAAAGAGCTGGATAACGTATATCTAAATAGAAAGAAGCAAGAACTGGAGGAAGTACTTGGAAAATCACTTTAACTCATGATAGGACAAAAGAAATAAATCCATTGTACCATTCACTTGTTTTTTGATATGTTAATAATGAAAGATTTGGAAACGTTATGTTGTATTCTGGTACATGGGGGAAACTGTTTAATGGGCAGTGATGGAAAAATACATAAATACAATGGATTATATATTGTTATTTTCATTTTAGTTGCAGAATTGATAGATTGGGTTACTTCATTCCATTTTTCACTTACTGAACGAAGCGGGTATTTTATCGATTTAGCAATCACTTTTCTTTTCATGATTTTTATTATTTCCATTTTCAAGGATGTAAGAAGGACTGCAGGGGAATTACAGAAAAACAGGAAAAGACTGAAAAGTATATTTGACACTTTGGATGTAGCCATTTGGTCTCATGATTTAAAGTCGGGTACCTTGCTCATTACCTCGGGAATTGAAAAGCTGTATGGATATTCCTCTAAAGAATTCTATAAAGATAATACACTATGGAAAAAGGTGATTCACCCTGAAGACCACTATGTTTTAGCTGAGAGGGAATCCGGATTTTCCCGCGGGAAAGCTGTAACAAGTATTTATCGGATCATCCGGCCTGATGGGGAAGTTCGCTGGATTCAGGACAGGGGGATCCCAGCCTTGGATGAAAACCGGAAGCTTGTTGATTTTACGAGTGTGTTATTCGATATTACTGACAGGCAGGAGAGTGAGGGGCGCTACCGGAGCCTTGTGGAAATGTCTCCTGATTTAATTGCCGTTTACAGCAGGGGGAAGCTGGATTATATAAATGAAGCTGGCTGCAAGCTTTTTAAAGCTGAAAGCCCGGCAGAGCTTGTGGGACTGCCGATTTCGAAACTGATCCCATCCGAAGTGCTTGCTCAAATCAAAACTCGTGAATTGACAATCGATGAAAACTTTGAAGAAAAATTATGGTTTGAATTTAAAGCGACCCAGCTTGATGGGAAAGAAATTGATGTTGAAATGTCAGCCATGCCAATCTTATACGAGGGCAGGATGGCTGAGCAGATTGTCGGCCGGGATTTAACGCAGCGGAAAAAGGCAGAAAAAACGATTAAATATATGGCCTATTATGATGTTCTGACGGGTCTGCCTAACAGAAACATGTTCAGGAAGCATTTGAACGCTGCCTTGAAGCAAAACGAGGACCAGAAGCTCGCAGTATTGTTCCTTGATCTAGACCGATTCAAGATTATTAATGATACGAAAGGGCACACAGTGGGTGACCTTCTATTGAAGGTGGTTGCGAACAGGCTCAAGAATGCGGTTCAAAATGCCGGGCTGGTATCGCGCCAGGGCGGTGATGAATTCATCATTTTACTTAAGGACCATGATGAAGGTCAAGTGATTGAAGTTGCGGAAAGAATCCTGGAAGAGTTTTCTGCCGGTATCATTGTAGAGAATCAGGAATTCTTCGTTACTCCGAGTATTGGGATTAGCATGGCTCCATCTAATGGAAGAGACGAGGAAACGCTGATCAAGCATGCGGACACTGCAATGTATTTAGCAAAAGAACGCGGAAAGAATAATTATCAGTTTTATACAGATAAACTTCATGGCCTTTCTTCCCGTAAAATGGAGCTGGAGAATGGTTTAAGGAAAGCACTGGAGCATGATCAGCTGGTGCTCCATTATCAGCCGCAGGTGAAACTGGATACTCGGGAAGTTATCGGAGTAGAAGCTCTTGTCCGTTGGCGGCATCCCGAGCATGGGCTTATTTCGCCAGCAGAATTCATCCCTCTTGCTGAGGAGACGGGATTGATTGTACCGCTCGGGAAATGGGTTTTACAAAAGGCATGTAAACAGAATAAAGCGTGGCAGGATGCCGGTTATCGCCGGATCCCTATTTCTGTAAATATCTCGGTGCGCCAGCTTCAAGAGGATCGATTTATTGATACAGTTAAGCAGGTATTGGATGAAACGGGTTTGAAGCCGATTTACCTGGACCTGGAAATTACTGAAAGCATCATGCAAAACAGCGAAAAAACAGCAATGATTTTATACCAATTAAAAGAGCTTGGTGTCACGCTGGCTTTTGATGATTTTGGTACTGGCTACTCATCCCTTAGTTTATTGAAGCATCTTCCTATCGATAAAATTAAAATTGATAAATCCTTTGTAGATGATATCATTCATCATGCAAATCAAGGGACGATGGTAAAGACCATCATTGATATGGGCCACAATTTGCAGTTCGAAATAATCGCCGAGGGAGTAGAGGAGCCGGAACAGGTAGATTTTCTATTGGGAAATGGCTGTTTGATTGGCCAGGGCTATTATTTTAGCATGCCATTGCCATCAGATTTAATTGAAGATGTTTTTAAAGACAATATGGAGCGTCATGGCATCCTGCAATAGCGGGGTGCTTCTTTTTTCGATCATGCATCGACATCGACATCTCAAAATAGCCCAATTTCTATTAAATAAGAGTTATATAAAACAAACCTTAGATAATTTTCTGGCAAGATGAAAATAATAACGGGGTTGGAATCAAAGGTTTAACGAAAGCGATATTAGGTAATACACTTTATTGGATTAAAGACATTTTCAGGGAGGGCTACACCAATGAATCCAAAATTCAAACCATTATTTGATACACTATCTTTTCAGAATGGAATACGTTTGAAAAATCGTCTCGTCATGGCACCCATGACTAATTTTTCTTCAAATGAGGATGGGACTGTATCTGATGAAGAGGTTAAGTATTATGTACGCCGGTCCAACGGGGTCAGCATGGTAGTTACAGCCTGTGCATATGTTACGCCAAACGGAAAAGGTTTTAAGGGAGAGTTCGGTGCTGATCGTGACGAGATGATTCCAAGTTTCGGAAAATTAGCTTCGGCAATTAAAGGGCAGGGAGCCAAGGCGGTTCTGCAAATCTTTCATGGCGGCCGTGAGTGCCCTCCTGAGCTTGTTCCTGATGGGGAAATCTTAAGTGCAAGCTATGTTCCTTCAGAGCGGGGAAGCGGCAAAGGGCCCCGTGGGTTAACCGGTGATGAAGTTGAATCGATGATTGCCGCGTTTGGAGAGGCAACACGCCGCGCAATAGAAGCAGGCTTTGATGGTGTCGAAATCCATGGTGCTAACGGCTATCTGATACAACAGTTCTTTTCGCCACATTCCAATCGCCGTGATGATAAATGGGGAGGCTCATTGGAAAAGAGGCTCGCGTTCCCGCTTGCTATAGTCGATGAGGTTAAAAAGGTGATAGCAGAGCATGCGAAGGAACCTTTTATCGTCGGATACAGATTTTCCCCTGAGGAACCGGAGACTCCCGGAATTACAATGGCTGACACTTTGGAACTGATCGATGCCTTGGCAGGAAAGAACCTGGATTATCTCCATGTTTCAGTAACAGATTTTTGGTCAAAGCCAAGGAGAGGTGTTGATGACGAACGCTCAAGGATGGAAATCATCAATGAGCGTGTTGGAAAGAAGGTTCCTGTCATCGGTGTCGGCTCGCTTTATAGTGCAGATGACGTCTTGAAAGCCTTTGAAACCGGTGTACCACTGCTTGCGCTGGGCAGGGAGCTGATTATCGATCCGGATTGGGTTGAAAAAGTAGAAAGCGGCAAGGAAGAAGAAATTCAAACCGAGCTTGATCTTGGGGCCCAGGATCGCCTTGTTGTTCCGGAGCCACTATGGCAGGCGATCGTTAACACACCGGGCTGGTTCCCAGGAGTAAAATAGCATGTTACTAGAACCAAGACTTAATTGTCTGGGTTCTATTTTTTTTGATCGATGAATCTGTATACGAATTACTCCCAAAAGGGGTAAAGAAAACGGTTAGCATTTCCAATTAACCCTGACATTTCACTCGCTTCAGCAGATGAGAATTATTGGCATGAAAGTGTAAGATATATCACCGCCAGGAAAAGAAAAGAACCCTTATAATAAAGGAATGAAAGGGCTTACATTAACCTCCGGAACAATACCGCTGTAAAGCATCGGGGGGTCAGACCCCCAACGCGGTGGGGAGGCAGAGGCGGGGGTAAGATGCGGATTCATGGGAGGGGATGGATATGTTGCTCACTGATGAACAAAAAATGGTTTTAGATATTTTTGAAGAGATGAAGAGCAATGGACACGAGCAAGTGATTTTCAATTATGACAAGACGACCGGTTTGAAGTCAATTGTTGCAATCCATGATACGACACTTGGACCGGCACTTGGCGGCTGCAGAATGTGGAATTATGAATCAACGGATGAGGCACTTCTCGATGTGCTTCGGCTGTCAAAGGGAATGACATATAAGTGCGGAGTGTCCGGAGTTACGTACGGCGGAGGAAAGGCTGTAATCATCGGCGATCCGAAATCGGATAAATCCGACGAGCTTTTCCAGGCTTTCGGAACCTTTATAGAAACTTTAAAGGGAAGATTTTATACGGGTACGGATGTGGGCACGGTGGGAATGGACTTTGTCTCTGCTTCCAAGCAGACCAAATACCTAGTTGGCTTGCCAGAAGAATACGGCGGCAGCGGCAATTCAGCAGTTATAACGGCGTATGGTGTCTGGAAAGCGATAAAGGCTTCGGCGAAGGAAGTGTTTGGCAGCGATTCTTTGAAGGATTTGCGTATTGCTGTTCAGGGTCTCGGAAAGGTTGGGCGATTCCTGGTTGAACACCTTCATAAGGAAGGTGCAAAATTAATCGTCACAGATATTTTCGAGGAAAATGTCCAGGCAGTGATTACACAATATCCAGATATCGATACTGTAAACCCTCCCGATATTTACAGTGTGGAGTGCGATATTTTCTCGCCGAACGCCTTGGGTGCGGTCATAAATGACAGCACGATTACCCAATTTAAATGCTCCGCAATAGCTGGAGCAGCAAATAATGTGCTGGCAGACGAACGGCATGGAGACATTTTGCATAAAAAGGGGATTTTATATGCACCGGATTACGTCGCGAATGCTGGCGGGCTGATTCAGGTGGCCGATGAATTGCATGTGTACAGAAAAGACCGGGCCTTCAAGAATGCGAGCATGATTTATGAAATTTTAGAGAAAATCTACAAAACAGCCAAAGATAACAATATTCCTACCTACCGGGCAGCAAATATGCTAGTAGAAGAGAAGATTGAGAAGATTGGTCGAATTAAGAGTAAATACACTGGGTGATAATCATACTCGCCGAGTGGTGTTTAACTGGCGGACATAAGTGAGGGAGTTAACATGAGATATAAAAATTTCAAGGAAATTATAGAGGAGGCGCAAAAAAGGGAGCCTGTAAAAATGAGTGTAGCTGCAGCCCATGACAGAGATGTACTTGAGGCAGTAAAGGCAGCTGTGGAATTAGGTTTAATNNTAATTGAGCCATTTCTGGTCGGTGAACCTCAAAAAATCTTTGAATTGGCAAGGGAGCTGAATTTTTCTGTTGAAAGCTTTCCTGTTTTTCCTGCATATACCGAAGGGGAAAATTCTTTTATGGCCGCTAAGCTAGCCAATGATGGGCAAGTTCAGGTGATTATGAAGGGGTTTGTCAATAGTATGCCTTTTTTAAAAGGGGTTTTGCATAAAGAGCTGAAATTGAAAACGGGCAGAGTAGTAAGCCATATTTCTGTGTTTGACATTCCTGCAGCGGACCAGCTTGTCTGTATGACGGATGGCGGGATCAATATTTATCCGGGGTTCGAACAAAAAAAACAAATCATTTTAAATGCAGTCGAGTTCCTCGAACAAATTGGGATAGACTGCCCTCGTGTTGCCATTTTAGCAGCGAATGAGCGTGTGAATGAGAAAATGCCAGTGACAGTGGAGGCAGACCAGCTTGCCTCAGTGTTAAAGAACGAGTATAAAAGGCCGCTGCTGATCGAAGGACCGCTTCCGCTGGACCTTGCAATCAGCAAGGAATCACTAATGCATAAGGGATTTGACAGTGAACTGAATGGTGAAGCGGATCTACTTGTTGTTCCCTCCATTGAGGCAGGAAATTTCCTGGGAAAATCCATCATTTATTTTGCTAAGGGTACGATGGCAGGCATTGTCCTTGGGGCTAAGGTTCCGCTGGTGTTGAATTCGAGGTCAGATTCGCCGGAAGCAAAGCTGGCATCAATAGCGCTGGCAGTCATAGCTGCCGCCAGTTCTGCCGTAGGTGTTTCCAAAGGAAGGCGGGATTAGCGGCAATAATGATTTAAATAATAGAGAGGAATCAAATCAACCATGCAAAAGACAATTTTAGCAATCAACCCTGGTTCCACATCAACGAAGCTTGCAGTCTATCAAAATCGAAAGCTGTTATTTGAAGAAACCGTACGGCATGAAGATGAGGAAGTCATGGAGTTTCCCCGGGTGGCCGATCAGCTGCAATTCCGCTTGGTGACGATCATGTCTTATTTGTCAGCGAGAGAGTTTGATCTGTCAATACTTGATGCCGTTGTCGGCCGGGGCGGTCTGCTTAAGCCATTGAGCAGTGGGACTTTTGCGATAGATGAGGCGATGCTTGAGGATGCCCGCTCTGGAAAATATGGAGAGCATGCCTCCAATCTAGGGTCGATTCTCGCTTTTGAAATTGCCCGGAAACACAATCTCCCAGCTTATATCGTGGATCCGGTCGGTGTTGATGAGCTGATCGAAGAAGCACGGGTTTCCGGTTTGTCTGACATTGAACGAAAAAGTCATGTTCATGCTTTGAACATCAAAGCAGTGTCTCGCAGGATTGGTGAGCAGCTCGGAAAAAAGTTAGATGAAACTAATTTCGTTGTTGCCCACATTGGCGGCGGCATTTCAGTTGCAGCCCATAAACATGGCAGGATTGTCGATGTAAACAATGCAGATAATGAAGGTCCATTCTCCCCTGAGCGGGCAGGCGGCCTTCCGGCAAAACAGCTCGTTCAGCTATGCTATTCGGGAAAGTATACTGAAATAGAAATGCTGAGGCGAATGACAAAAGAGGGCGGAATGTATTCTTATATGGGAACAAAGAGTACGATTGAAGTGGAAAAACGAGCTTTAAGTGGAGACCCCGAAGCAGCTCTTATTCTAAATGCAATGGTCCACCAGATTGGCAAGGAAATCGGCGCAATGTCCACTGTGCTTGATGGACGGTTTGATGGAATCATCCTGACTGGCGGGATTTGCCACTCTGAAAGGATTGTAAAACGAATCGCGGAGAAAATCAGTTTCCTGGGAAAAGTCTTTGTGGTGCCGGGTGAAGCAGAGCTGGAAGCCTTGGCTGCTGGAGCATTGAGAGTGCTAGCTGGTGAGGAAGAAGCGAAGGTGTATTAAAAGGAAAGATGCCTGGCCCCATGCTTAACGAACTGCATGGGGCCAGGCATCTTTAAGTTGGATTTTGATAGTGAATCTAAATTGAATATCTGCTCAATTCATATTCTTTTCATAAATCTTAACATTGGCATAGATGGTTGCCAGTGTAGGTGCAGAAATTTTGAGCCTTGAGGCTTGATCCAAAAGGTAACCAAATAAGTGGTCGCCTTCAGTTGGCAGCGACTTTTCCATATCTCGCTGAAGGGAGGATTTCATTCCATAGCCAATCTCTTTCATTCTGGCTAATGTTGCTCCGCCTACGCCATCAGCAAGTGGTGCACCAATACCCTCCATGATCGCCACTGTTTCCTGCATTACACTCTGGATTTTCGCTAATCCATGGTGCTGCTCGCGAATTGGACCGATCGGTGACCTGAACAGGGAGGTGATGCCGCTTAGTGAAGTGATGAATAGGTATTTATGCCACATTTCCTGCTCGATGCTTTCAGAAAGCCGGAAGCTGGCTTTCGTGCCTTCGAATGTAGATTTCAGCCCCAGTATTCTCTCCGATTTTTCTCCGCTCAGTTCACCAAACACAAGATCCTGGATCGGACTCGTATGAATCACTTTCCCGTTTTCACCGAGGGTTGTCTCAATAAAGCATAATCCTCCCAAGACCTTCTCCCTGCCAAACGCTTCAGTCAGTAAATCAAGATGAGAAATACCATTCAGCAAAGGCAGGATCATTGTATCCTCACCAACATAATGCCTGAAGCTTTCAATGGCATTCCCTAAGTGGTAAGACTTTGTGGAGAGCAATATCACATCATAGGGCTCAGCATTTTCCCCGGTTAAAATTGCCTGCGGTTCCGGAAAGTACATATTGCCATGAATACTTTCAACAGCCAATCCGTGATCCTTCAACTGCTGCTTCCGTTTTTCACGCACCAAAAACGTGACATCTTCACCCTTTTCCAAGAGCCGCCCGCCGAAGTATCCGCCAATCGCACCTGCACCAACGATTAAAATTTTCATATCAATCAAGACCTCCATTTAAACGATGTAAAAGTGCACGCAGATTTGCATGCGTGCACTCAATTTTTTAATTAGCGAGGAAGGCTGCCAGCAACGCTCCTGCAGATATAAGAACGAATATGATTTTCACATAAAGAGGAAGTTGTTCTCTCCCTTTATTGTTGATCTGCTCTTCCTTCTCATTGACCGTTTTGCGGTAATTAGGGCTGCAGCAGCTCATTGCTACGCAGCCTTATTCCAATTTGAAAAGTCTTCATCCAGCTGGACGTTATTTTCACGAGCCTTCTTTGCAGCGATGAAGAAGATGACGACAATGGAAGCAGTTATAATGCTGGCGCCGATGTAAGCGGTAGTCATTGATAACCCGAATCCAATCGGTGCGTTAATAATATATGTTGTTGTCACCATTGTCATGAATGCACCCGGAATTGCGGCGATCCAGTAATTCTTCCTGGCAATGAACAAGTACATGGCAGCTACCCAAAGTGCGATCATTGCAGTAGATTGGTTAGCCCATGAGAAATATCTCCAAAGAAGCGTGAAATCAACCTTCGTCAATGCGAAAGANNGAGATAACGAATAATGGGATTGCAATCCAAAGGCGGCTAGCCATTTTCTTTTGTGAAAAATTGAAGTAATCAGCAATGATCATACGTGCACTTCGGAATGCAGTATCACCAGATGTGATTGGAAGTATGATTACACCAAGCACTGCAAGTGTTCCGCCGATTGCGCCAAGCATCAATGTAGAAGCTTCGCTTACGATTGCCGCTGGTCCGCCATTAGCAAGCATATCATTCAAACCATTATAGCCATCGAATAAGCTCATTGCAGCAGCAGCCCAAATCATTGCGATGATCCCTTCAGCAATCATCATGCCATAGAAAATCTTGCGGCCTTGCTTTTCATTTTGCGTTGTACGTGAAATGATTGGCGTTTGTGTTGCATGGAATCCTGAAAGAGCACCACAAGAAATTGTCAGGAACAATAGTGGGAAGATTGCTGCGTTGCCAGGATGGAAATTCGTTAATGATAATTCAGGAATCGGCGCTCCAGTAATTACAAGCATAGCACCTACGCCAACGGCGCTGATTAACAGCAATGCGCCAAAAATCGGGTAGAAGCGGCCGATAATCTTATCAACAGGAAGCAGAGTCGCAAGGATGTAGTAGATAAAAATAGCGCCAATAATTAGGCCCATCGGTGCCCAGCCATCCATCAATTTGTGCAGAAGGCCTGCTGGCGCCGTTACGAAAACGGTTCCAACTAATAGTAAAAGAAGAACAGCAAATGCGTTAACCACATGCTTCATGAACTTCCCAAGGAATTTGCCCGCTAGCTCCGGTAAGTGGGCGCCGCGGTTACGGATTGAAATCATCCCAGTTAAATAATCATGGACAGCTCCGGCGAAAATCGCTCCAAGGACAATCCAGAGAAAAGCAACAGGACCGTAAAGCGCTCCCATGATTGGGCCGAAAATAGGACCGACACCAGCGATGTTAAGAAGTTGGATCAATGAATTTTTCGCTGTGGACATTGGAACATAGTCCACGTCATCTTTATGTGTATAAGCAGGAGTTGAACGGCCTTCATTCACACCGAATACCTTTTCAACAAATTTGCCATACGTAAAATAACCAATAATTAAGAGTGCAATACCAGCTAAGAATGTATACATAAGCAGCCTCCTTCGATTTTTAATGTATGCGTTTACATAGATTATAGAAGAATTCCGGCAAATGTGGACATTTTGAGAACAAGATGCAGAAAAGCAGGGATTAAGTGCAAAAAATAGTGGTTTAAATGCAATTCATTTGGACTGAAAAAACAAGAAAAGCATTCTTTTAGATGCTTTTCGAAGCTTACAATTCAAGCCGGGTCCTAAGCGCTTTGACATAATTCCGGCTGACTGACAGCATATCCCCCCGCCCCTTGATTTCCAATTGATAAGCCCCATTGAACCAGGGGGTCAGGCGGGTAACATAATCAAGATTTACAAGGTAGCTTTTATGTATGCGGAAGAAGGAGAAGGGTATAAGCCTGCTTTCAAGTTCCTTCAAGGGAGTTTTGGATTCATACTCTTTTGTACAGGTGATGATTTTAGAAAATTTTTCTTCTCTGTAAATGTATAAGATGTCTCTCGGTTCAAGGTAAAAGATTTCCCCATCGCCTTCTATGGCAAGTTTTCCAGCAGACTTTGCCTGTTCGTTCTCTCTCGGGGCCATGAAATGCTTCTCGATTCTCTTTACCGTTTGCCGGATTTGTTCTTCGTCATATGGCTTTAATAAATAATCTACCGCCTCATGCCGGAAGGCTTCTGCCGCAAATTGGGGATATGCAGTCGCAAATATAATGAGCGGAACCTTTTTTAATTCCTTTAAGGCTGCTGCGGCCTGCATCCCGTTCATCTTCGGCATTTCTACATCGAGGAAGACGACATCAGGCTGAAGCTGCAATGCTTTCATAACTGCCGCTTCTCCGGTATCAGCCTCGCCTACAACCTGAATAGCATCGAAGGAGCTCAGCAAATGCTTAAGCTCATCGCGGCTGTACAGTTCATCATCCACTATTAAAGTCCTTATTGTATAGTCCATCTAAAATTCCTCCAATTGTGGAATGGAAAAAGAAATTCTCGTGCCTTGGCCCGGCTCACTTTCAATTTGAAGAGCAGCAGACTCGCCAAACATCATTGTCAGCCTCCGATTCACATTATACAGGGCGATGCCGCTCCCTTTTTCCGAATCAATCATTTGTTTACCTAATTGCTTTATTCGATCCTTGCTCATGCCCTGTCCATTATCTTCCACTTTAACCAATGTGTTGTTCGATACTTTATGGATGGTTATTTTGATGTTACAGTCCTGCTCCATCTCCTTAATGCCATGCTTAACCGCATTTTCCACAATCGGCTGCAGAGTCAAGGGTGGGGTTTTTACAAGAAGTGCTTCATCATCGATGTCATAGGTAACTTTCAGTTTCTCGACAAAACGGGCTTCTTCGATGGCAAGATAGGCCTTCACATGCCTCAGTTCCTGTTCAAGGCTTGTAATCGTTACGGTTGTAGCCGTTAGGTTCTGTCGTAAAAAGTGAGAGAGAGAGACAAGCAGCATACGCGCTTTTGACGGATCTACCCTAATCAGTGAAGTTATGACGCTCATCGTATTGAAAAGGAAGTGAGGACTAATTTGTGCCTGGAGCGCTTTGACCTCCGCTTCCTTCGCCAGCTGGTAGGCTTTATCGGCCTC
>DMSR01000458.1 GCA_003457145.1 Bacillus sp. (in: firmicutes) | reverse complement strand
ACTCACTTCGGGAAAAATTCTGAAGGCTATATTTTGAAGCATGGTGTTGTTAAAGATAATGCTACAACAATCTTCAACGGAATCGGAAAAATCGAGCACGGCGCTTCAAAATCCAATGCAGAGCAAGAATCTCGCGTTCTTATGCTTAGTGAAAAAGCACGCGGGGATGCAAATCCAATCCTGTTGATTGATGAGGATGATGTTACTGCAGGACACGCTGCTTCCGTAGGACGTGTTGATCCATTGCAGCTGTACTACTTGATGAGCCGAGGCATTCCGCAAACAGAGGCCGAGCGCCTTGTGATCCACGGCTTCCTTGCACCTGTTGTGAAAGAGCTTCCGATTGAGGGAGTTAAAAAGCAATTAGTGGAAGTAATCGAAAGGAAAGTAAAATAATGAACGCCCGCGAAATTCGTGAATTGTTTCCGATTCTAAAGCAGGAAGTCAATGGCAGTCAGCTAGTTTATCTAGATAGTGCGGCGACCTCACAAAAGCCGGTGCAGGTTATTGAAGCATTAGACAAATACTATCGCGAATACAACTCCAACGTTCACCGTGGTGTCCATACACTTGGTACAAGAGCTACGGATGGATACGAAGGAGCCAGGGAAAAAGTCCGAAAGTTCATTAATGCAAAATCAATGCAGGAAATCATCTTCACCCGTGGAACAACGACTGCCCTGAACACGGTGGCAGCAAGCTATGGCCGTGCCAACCTAAGTGAGGGTGATGAAATTGTCATTTCCTATATGGAGCATCACAGCAACATCATTCCATGGCAGCAGGTGGCAAAAGAAACGGGAGCGACTCTTAAATATATTGACCTACAGGAAGATGGCTCGATCTCTCTGGATGTTGTGAGAGAAACAGTTACAGAAAAAACGAAAATAGTCTCCATTATGCAGGTTTCAAATGTACTGGGTGTCATGAATCCGATCAAGGAAATTGCCGGAATTGCACATGAGCATGGGGCAATCATGGTTGTGGATGCCGCACAGAGTGCACCGCATATGAAAATTGATGTGCAGGATCTCGATTGTGACTTCCTGGCATTTTCTGGCCATAAAATGTGTGGACCAACAGGAATTGGCGCTCTTTACGGAAAAAAACAATTGCTTGATAAAATGGACCCAGTTGAATTTGGCGGTGAAATGATCGACTTTGTTGGTCTTTATGAATCCACATGGAAAGAGCTTCCATGGAAATTCGAAGGCGGAACCCCGATCATTGCCGGAGCAATCGGTCTCGGTGCTGCGATCGACTTCCTTCAGGAAATCGGACTTGATAATATCGAGAAGCATGAGCATGCTTTGGCTGCTTACGCTATGGATAAAATGTCCACGATTGAAGGAATGACGATTTATGGACCAAAGGATCCGGGAAAACGGGCGGGTCTTGTAACCTTCAACCTGGATGATGTCCATCCGCACGATGTTGCAACAGTACTTGATGCTGAAGGAATTGCCGTACGCGCGGGACACCATTGTGCACAGCCATTAATGAAATGGCTGAAGGCTTCTGCAACTGCACGTGCAAGCTTCTACCTGTATAACACGGAAGAAGATATTGACAAGCTTGTTTCAGGTCTTGTCAAAACAAAGGAGTATTTCAGCGATGTCTTTTAATAATTTAGATAACCTTTATCGGCAAGTGATTATGGATCATTATAAGAACCCCCGTAATAAAGGTGTAATAGAAGAAGGCAGCCTGACAGTTAACATGAACAACCCTACTTGCGGAGACCGCATCCAGCTTACGATGAAAGTCGAGGATGGCGTCGTTGTGGATTCGAAGTTTGAAGGGGAAGGCTGTTCGATTTCGATGTCTTCAGCATCGATGATGACCCAGGCTATTAAAGGAAGAAATATTGAAGATGCACTAAAGCTATCAAAGATTTTTTCTGACATCATGCAGGGGAATGAATACGATGAGGACGACCTTGACCTCGGAGATATAGAAGCTCTTCAAGGAGTTGCGAAATTCCCTGCGAGGATCAAGTGCGCGACTCTTGCCTGGAAGGCAATGGAGAAGGGCTTGCAGGAAGACAACCAATAAGAAAATCCATACAGATTTTTGTATGAATTTTTACAGAAGTGCCTGCAGGGGATTGGCCTGTTGGCAGTACAACAACAAAGCAGGAAATTCGTTTCTTGCTTTAAGAATGGAGGAATTCGACGATGGCTAAAAAAATGCCAGAGATCGGTGATTATAAATATGGTTTTGCCGACAAAGACGTTTCCATCTTCCGGTCTAAGCGCGGCTTGACGCGTGAAATCGTTGAAGAAATTTCTAAGCTTAAGGAAGAACCACAATGGATGCTCGACTTCCGTTTAAAATCTCTTGAGCTCTTTTACAATATGCCGATGCCTCAGTGGGGCGGGGATATGGCTTCATTGAACTTTGATGAAATCACGTACTATGTAAAACCTTCAGAGCGCTCTGAAAAATCCTGGGACGAAGTTCCTGAAGAAATCAAGGCGACTTTTGATAAGCTTGGAATTCCTGAAGCTGAGCAAAAGTATCTTGCCGGAGTTTCTGCACAGTATGAATCAGAGGTTGTATACCACAACATGAAGGAAGAACTTGAAGACTTAGGAATCGTATTCAAAGACACCGATTCTGCTCTGAAAGAAAATGAAGACATTTTCCGTGAGCATTTCGGGAAAGTCATCCCTCCAACAGACAACAAGTTTTCAGCATTGAACTCTGCAGTCTGGTCTGGCGGATCTTTCATCTATGTTCCTAAAGGAATAAAAGTGGATACACCTTTACAAGCTTATTTCCGTATCAACTCTGAAAACATGGGTCAGTTCGAACGTACGCTGATCATCGTAGATGAAGGCGCTCACGTACACTATGTAGAAGGATGTACAG
Source organism: Bacillus sp. (in: firmicutes) (assembly GCA_003457145.1). Lineage (GTDB taxonomy): Bacteria > Bacillota > Bacilli > Bacillales > Cytobacillaceae > Mesobacillus. The sequence goes on along the minus strand of DMSR01000458.1, from coordinate 1,203 downwards.
CTCCAGTCTATACAACAAACTCACTTCACAGTGCAGTTGTTGAAATCATCATCAAGAAAGACGCCTATTGCCGTTACACGACGATTCAGAACTGGGCAAACAACGTCTTCAATCTTGTAACAAAGCGTGCGGTTTGTGAAGCAAACGCGACAATGGAATGGATCGATGGCAACATCGGCTCCAAGCTTACAATGAAATACCCTGCTGTCATCCTTAAGGGTGAAGGCGCTCGCGGTATGACATTGTCCATCGCAATCGCAGGTAAAGGCCAGCACCAGGATGCAGGCGCGAAAATGATCCACCTTGCACCAAACACGTCATCCACAATCGTATCAAAATCAATCTCAAAGCACGGCGGAAAAGTAACATACCGCGGAATCGTCCACTTCGGACGCAAAGCTGACGGCGCCCGCTCTAACATTGAGTGCGATACACTAATCATGGATAACAAATCTACATCAGACACAATTCCATACAATGAAATCCTGAACGATAACATTTCTCTTGAGCACGAAGCGAAGGTTTCCAAGGTTTCTGAAGAGCAGCTATTCTACTTGATGAGCCGCGGAATCTCCGAAGAAGAAGCAACAGAAATGATCGTAATGGGCTTCATCGAGCCATTCACAAAAGAATTGCCGATGGAATATGCCGTTGAAATGAACCGCCTGATCAAGTTCGAAATGGAAGGTTCAATCGGTTAATACTAGTATGTGAATCCACCTGCCTTCTGCAGGTGGATTTTTCCATCTTATGTTAAAAGTAGTGATTCCTCGTTATTTCGTAGTGATTCTGTCTGTTTTCGTAGTGATTTTTCCCGAATTCGTAGTGATTTTCCCCGATTCTGTAGTGATTCTCCCCCAATTCGTAGTGATTCTACCTATACCGCAGTCATGAAACCCGATTTAGCATCAATTCTGGCCAATTAAAAGAGAGATACTACACAATTCCACAGTGCCAAAAAGATTCTATCCAAATTTGTTGGAATGACAATCCAATAATGCAGTGGTTATCAGTAAAAACGTAATAAATTCCAATATACCGCAGCATTTAATACTAAAAGCTGGTTCAACGGCGGTGCCAAAAGTCCGATACCCTGATAATTATGGATAAAAAAGTGTTTTTTCTTTTCCGTAAAGGGGAATCGTGGATAAACAGTGTCGTAGTTCTTGTTTAGAAGTTATATATGCTATCATAAAAACAATA
>DMSR01000426.1 GCA_003457145.1 Bacillus sp. (in: firmicutes) | reverse complement strand
GGGCCCAATTCATTATTGCGCTGATTCTTGTACTAGCTTTAGGGTTCTCGCTTCCTCTGGGATCGGACTTATTCTAAAATGGTTTTGTCGAAAAGCTGCCTGGAAAAAATGGCAGCTTTTTCTTTTTATTATCGTATCTTCGTCCTTACAAATATGGTATTTTAAATGATAAGGGATATTGGAGAAATATTAAAAATCGGAGAACTCAATGGCTAGGACAAAATACTGCGTCTATCAGAATGAAGAAAAACTTAATAGCTATATAGAATCGAATTCATTTCAAGCGTGCCAGAATTTGCTCATACAAATTTTTTCGAAGCAAGAACAAGAAGAGGAGCNNACAGGCGGGAGCTTTCCTGGAGAAGCACAAATCATCGTTTCTTTTACGGTTTTAAGCAAGGAAGAGTTAGATTCAATCTTCCAAACTCAAGAATTTTTAACCATCTATCCATTCACCCATTTAATAGAGCCCTCTCAGCAGGATTTCCTTCATTTAAATGAAAGTCCGAACATCTCCGAACACTATTACCGCTCATTATTTAATAACATTGGCGACTTTGTCTATTCTACCGATTTACAAGGAAACTTTACGAGTGTGAACCCTTCCTTCCTTAAAACATTTGGTTTCAGTGAGTCCGAACTCATTGGTAAACCAGCGCTTGATTACATCAACAAAAAAGACGTGCCCCGTGCTAAAATGCATTTTATCCAGGCGCTCAGGGGGAAAAACCAGTCTTATACTATTGAAATCACTACCAAGTCTGGTGAACCTCAGGTTTTTCAAGTGAAAAACATAGCAATTTCTGTTAAAGGACAATGTGTCGGCACATATGGAATTGGACGTAACATAACAAGGCAGAAAAAAACAGAAGAGAAAATCATTCAGCTCGCTTATTATGACCATGACACAGGCTTACCCAACAGGATGAGATTCACTGAACAACTGGAGGAAATGCTGAGCCGGGCCAAAAAGAAGAAGGAGTTTCTTGCTGTTCTCGTTATTGATATCGATCGTTTCAAGATTATCAATGACAGCCTCGGACATTATGCAGGGGATATTATCTTGAAGAAGCTGGCAGCCAGGATCGAGGAGAATGTCCCTAAAGGAGGCTATCTGGGGAGATTTGGCGGAGATAAATTCACTTTGCTGCTTACAAAAGCCGTCAGTTTGGAGCAGACCAGCAAGACTGCAAGGGAATTACAATCCATTCTTTCAAAACCTATGTACTATGAGAACCAGGAGTTCATTGTGACCGCAAGTATTGGAATCAGTTCTTTTCCTGGGGATGGTCTTGATGAACATATATTGTTGAAGAATGCAGATATAGCAATGAATCGTTCGAAAAATCAGGGAGGAAACAAAATTACTTTTTTCTCTATGGATATGAACGAACAGGCGATGACACGCCTTGAACTTGAAAGTTATCTTAGAAAGGCGCTTCAGAAGGACGAGTTCTATCTTTGCTATCAGCCCCTTATTGATTTGAAAACTAGCGAAATTACCTGTACAGAAGCATTAATAAGATGGAATCATCCCCATCTGGGTCTCATTTCACCAGCTCAGTTCATTCCGCTTGCTGAAGAAACTGGCTTAATCCAGGAAATTGGGGCATGGGTTCTGACAACTGCCTGCACTCAGACAAAGGAATGGCAGATTAAAGGTCTTCCAACCCTTGGGATTTCTGTGAATGTATCCGCTTACCAACTTCAACAAGCTTCTTTTGTTGGCCAAGTAATCGAAGCCCTCGAAGTCTCAAGACTAGACCCGAATTTTTTAACGCTGGAGCTAACGGAAAGTGCGATGCTTCAAGATATTGCCTACAGCATTTCAGTCATGCACGCATTACAGGACTTAGGTGTAAAAGTGTCGGTGGATGACTTCGGAACAGGCTATTCTTCATTAAGCTATTTGAGGAATTTGCCAATCGATACATTGAAAATAGACCAGTCTTTCATAAACAACCTTCATGATGACCCGTCTGACATGGCGATCGTCAAAGCGATCATCACAATGGGCCAGGGCCTTTCAGTCAAAATCGTTGCAGAAGGGGTAGAAACTAGGGAGCAAATCGATATATTAAAAGAATTGGATTGCAATTATGCACAAGGGTTCTATATCCATAAACCACTCGAATCAAAAGCCTTTGAAAAAGGTTTCCGTACTTTTAATGCAATCGAATATGTATCTAAATAGAATTGAAAGCCTGCACAGCGGATGTGCAGGCTTTTCTCATGAAATTTTTTCTATAACAGCCCGTTTCCCATTGCTCAGGGTAATTTCAAATCGGTCTGTTTGTTTTGTGTGGTAATCAAAATGATGCTGCACGCTGGAAATGAGTTCTTCATTATCGAAAATCAAAAAATTGACGCCAGAAACTCCGCTTTCATTATCCAAAAAGGTGAGGTGGTTATAACAATATATACAGTCGTAGATAGAAAAATCGAGCGAATTCAATGTGTTGAGAAAATGAATAAATGCTTCATCATTCAATTCATCCAACAGCCGTTCAAACGAGTATATTAGCTGTTTTCTTATTTTGATCAGTTCTTGGTCCTGCAAATGCAATGTTTCATTACCAGTCTGGATACAGCCGTTATCCAATAAAAAGCCCTTGCGCCACTTATTGTTGCGCAACACCTCTATTTCCTGATGGACAAATTCATCAACCAATGCAGCCTCTTCTGTTTCTTCATCAAAAAAAACCCATTGTGAATTAATATATTCTACTGACCCCGAGTTAAAAGCCCGGGGTTGGAATTCGATAAGATTGATTCGTTGCTGTCGGTTCATCTTGATCCTCCGTTAATTATCGCTCACCTTCTTTGTAGACAGATTTTGGCGAAATTATAACATGATAAAAAAAGATAGGTTAATTAACCAGTTTGACTGCACTTGCATAATATGAGTAATGCTTAAGTAATTAACAAGTTGCGGGAGTTAGAAATCGGCTTTGTCACCATCAAAAAAGTTCCGCTGAAAGGATGAGTACAATGTGTGGAATAACTGGTTGGGTAGATTATCGGAAGAACCTGGACAATGAGCGGGAAACAATGGCTAAAATGGCGGAAACTTTAAGTAAAAGAGGCCCAGATGATACAAATGTTTGGACATCACAACATGCTGCTCTCGGGCATAAGAGGCTTGTTGTAGTTGATCCAGAGGGCGGAAAGCAGCCAATGACGAGAAATAAAGGTGAAAACCGCTATACCATTTGTTATAACGGCGAGCTCTATAATACTGAAGATCTAAGAAAAGCGCTGTTATTAAAAGGATATTCTTTCAATGGCCATTCTGATACAGAGGTTTTGCTAACATCTTACATGGAGTGGAAGGAAAAATGTCTGGATCATTTGAATGGAATCTTCGCGTTCGCTGTATGGGATGATATTGAGGAAAGGCTATTCATTGGCAGGGACCGACTTGGTGTCAAACCTCTATTTTTTCTGGAAACTGCGTCTGGTTTTATGTTCGCATCTGAACAAAAGGCTTTGCTTGCACATCCTGATGTTAAACCAGAAGTAGACAGAGAGGGACTATGTGAAGTGTTTGGTCTTGGTCCTTCACGTTCACCAGGTGCTGGGGTCTTTAAGAACATGAAAGAATTAAGGCCTGCCCATGGGCTGACTTTTTCAAAAAATGGACTGAAAACGTGGAGATATTGGAATGTGAAGAGTGAGGTCCATACTGATAGCCTTGAAGAA
>DMSR01000470.1 GCA_003457145.1 Bacillus sp. (in: firmicutes) | reverse complement strand
ACCACTGGAGCACCAAGAAAACAGGAATGGTAATCGTCCCGATGGCTGGCTTTAGAAAAGTATTACCTCCGAAGGATGTTTGGTCAAAGTTTCAAATGTCCTTTAAAATTGGGGAAGAAATCAATGTTGAATCGGTTCTGAGCCGGTTTGTGAGCATGGGCTATATAAGAGCCGGTATGGTGTCCGCGCCAGGTGAGTTCAGTGTCAGGGGAGGAATCATTGATATTTATCCCCTAACATCATCGGATCCGGTAAGGATTGAACTATTTGATGCGGAAGTTGATTCAATCAGGACCTTCTCATTGGAAGACCAGCGATCCAAGGAAAAAATGAAGAAGATTTCAATTGGTCCAGCAACAGAAAATCCTATTGAAAACAATCAGATAGACAGGCTAATCACTGCACTGGATTCTGGACTTTCCAAAAGCCTGAAAAAGCTGAAGGACGATAAGGCCAAGACAATGATGGCCCAGAATATTGGCTATGAACTAGAGCAGCTCCGTAATGGCCAAAAGCCTGACCAGCTATTCAAGTACTTATCGATCGCATATGAAAAACCTCAAAGTTTAATAGATTACTTGCCGTCGGGCGGTTTTCTGTTTGTTGATGAAATCAGCAGGGTTCAGGAAATGAATGAGTCATTAACCAAAGAGGAAGCAGAATGGTATACGAGCCTCCTAGGATCAGGGCAAATCATCCATGACTTGAAGATATCGCACCAGCTGCCTGAATTGATGAGTAAGGCGGCAAGGCCGATTGTCTATTCATCGTTATTTTTAAGGCATGTACCAAATACGAATCCGCAAAATATAATTAATATCTCATGCAAACCTATGCAAAGCTTCCATGGTCAGATGCATGTTTTGAAGGCAGAAATCGATCGTTGGCGGAAAGGGAATTATGCCATCATCTTTCTTGGGCCTGATTCTGAAAGGGTAAACAAGCTTGAACGTGTCCTCGAAGATTATGAAATAAATGCGATGAAGGCAAGTACAAAACAGGAATTGCTTCCAGGCAGGGTTCAAATCATCCAGGGCAGCCTTAATACCGGCTTCGAATTCCCAATCCAAAAGATTGCTGTGATTACCGAGGAAGAGCTCTTCAATAAAAAAACCAAAAAAACGCCAAGACGACAGAAGCTGTCCAATGCTGAGCGGATCAAAAGCTACTCTGAATTGAAGGTTGGCGATTATGTTGTCCACGTAAACCATGGAATCGGAAAGTATCTTGGGATTGAAACACTCTTGATAAATGGAGTGCATAAGGATTATCTGCATATTCGCTATCATGGAACAGATAAATTGTATGTTCCTGTAGAACAAATTGATTTAGTCCAGAAGTATGTTGGATCTGAAGGGAAAGAACCGAAGATCTACAAGCTTGGCGGCAGTGACTGGAAACGGGTCAAGAGCAAGGTCCAGTCATCTGTTCAAAATATTGCTGACGACCTGATCAAGCTGTATGCGGAAAGGGAAGCGAGCGTGGGGTATGCATTCTCGCCTGATGGCGAAATGCAGCGTGATTTTGAATCTTCCTTTCCATACCAGGAGACGGAAGACCAGATTCGGTCCATCCATGAAATTAAAATCGATATGGAACGCGAGCGGCCGATGGATCGCCTGCTTTGCGGCGATGTAGGCTATGGCAAAACGGAAGTCGCAATCAGGGCAGCCTTTAAGGCAATCGCCGATGGCAAACAGGTAGCATTCCTGGTGCCTACGACCATCCTCGCCCAGCAGCATTATGAAACGATGCGTGAGAGGTTTCAGGATTTCCCTATCAATATTGGCCTGTTGAGCAGGTTCAGGACGAGGAAACAGCAGACGGAAACGATGAAAGGTCTCAAGGCAGGAAGCGTTGACATCGTTGTCGGGACACACCGCCTGTTATCAAAGGATATAACCTACAGGGAGCTCGGACTGCTGATTATCGATGAAGAGCAGCGATTTGGGGTAACACATAAAGAAAAAATTAAACAGCTGAAAACGAATGTAGATGTGCTCACCCTTACAGCTACACCAATTCCGAGAACGCTTCATATGTCCATGCTGGGGGTCAGGGATTTATCAGTCATTGAGACGCCACCGGAAAACAGATTCCCTGTTCAAACCTATGTAATGGAATATAATGGCGGGCTTGTCCGCGAAGCAATCGAACGTGAGCTTGCGAGGAACGGACAAGTTTATTTCTTATACAACCGTGTAGAGGATATCGAAAGGAAAGCCGAAGAGATTTCGATGCTTGTTCCTGATGCGAGAGTTACCTTTGCACACGGAAGGATGAGCGAAAATGAGCTTGAATCGGTCATGCTTGGATTCCTTGAAGGTGAATATGACGTCCTCGTAAGTACGACGATCATCGAAACAGGTGTCGATATTCCAAATGTAAATACATTGATTGTGTATGATGCCGATAAAATGGGACTCTCCCAGCTTTATCAGCTTAGAGGAAGGGTAGGGCGTTCGAACAGGGTTGCCTACGCTTTTTTCACCTATCGAAAAGATAAGGTTTTAACAGAAGTAGCCGAAAAACGTCTCCAGGCAATCAAGGAATTTACAGAGTTAGGTTCGGGCTTCAAAATCGCCATGCGTGACCTGTCCATCCGCGGAGCTGGCAACCTGCTAGGAGCGGAGCAGCATGGATTTATTGACTCCGTCGGGTTTGACCTTTATTCCCAAATGCTTCAGGATGCGATTGAAGAGCGTAAGCCAGAGAAAGAGCAGGTACGCAGACCTTCAATTGAAATCGATTTAGAAATTGATGCCTATATCCCGGAAACTTATATTTCTGATGGCCATCAAAAGATCGAAATGTATAAACGATTCCGGAGCATTGAAACACTTAAGGATATCGAGGAATTAAAAGAGGAAATCACCGATCGCTACGGAGATTACCCAGCTGAGGTTGAAGCATTATTCAATGTAGCCGAGCTGAAGGTATTTGCAATAACGGCAGGTGTGGAATCAATAAAACAAGCCAAGCAGGACGTCAATATATTATTATCGGAAGAAGGAAGCAGCAGCATCGACGGACCAAAAATCTTCAAAATCAGCAGCCAATATCGAAATGCTGTTGGACTAGGGATGGATGGCAAGAAGCTTAAAATGGTCATCCATACGAAGGGTCTGAAAAGTAACCGCTGGTTCGATATCACTTTTGAGATGATTAAAGGACTTCACGACTCACAGAAAGAGCAGGAGAACTCATTATCGTAACCATATGGAAATATATTGTAATCCAAATGTAAAAATGGAGAGTGTTTCAAAAAAGATAGACAAGGGTATTCCAATTTGTATATGGATATTACAGTTGGAAGGTTTATCCGTTTTTGGCACCTTTATCACTTCACAGAAAATATTTTAAGGAAGTGAATAGAAGTTTCCATATGAAAGATACTAAGTTCAACCTTGGTAAGGATGATTAATAAAGGTTTAAATTGTCATTACCAAAAAATAATCATCAGATGAAAGTGAGGCAACGTTGGATGAAAGCAACTGGTATTGTTCGTCGAATCGATGATTTAGGTCGTGTCGTCATTCCTAAAGAAATAAGAAGAACGCTGCGTATTCGTGAAGGAGATCCACTTGAAATCTTTGTGGACCGCGATGGTGAAGTTATTCTAAAGAAATACTCTCCAATCAGCGAGTTAGGCGATTTTGCAAAAGAATATGCCGAAGCGCTATATGACAGTTTAGGAAACCCGGTTCTAATATGCGATAGGGATACTTATATTACTGTGGCCGGTGGCTCGAAGAAAGACTATCTAAATAAAAACATCAGTGAGTTAATTGAAAAGACGATGGAAGACCGAAACTCCAGTCTTGTGAACCAGCAAGGGAACTTTTCACTTGTCGAAGGAATTGAAGAAGCTGTTTCTTCCTATACAATTGGCCCGATCATTGCGAACGGTGATCCAATTGGGGCGGTAATCATTTTCGCAAAAGAAGGCTCTTTGGGTGAAGTGGAACAAAAAGCTGTCGAGACAGCTGCTGGCTTCTTAGCAAGGCAGATGGAGTCATAATCAAGATGATCATTTTAACTGTAATCGGTTAAAGGGCAGCTGCCAAAGCTGCCCCTTTTCTTGTTGTATCGGGATTTATAATCTTCAACCTGTTCAGCTAACGTGCCCGATTCCCTCGGTAATAGGCCCACCCTAGGTTCTTCTCCATGCAAAAACGTTCCCAAGGAAGATGGAAATGAGGGAGAAAGGGAACGATGAGGTCGAAATCGTGCCCGTGGAAGATGGAAATGAGGGAGAAAGGGAACGGTGAGGCCAAAACCGTTCCCGCAGAAGGTGGAAATGAAGGGGAAAGGGAACGATGAGGCCAAAACCGTTCCCGTGGATGCTTTGCCCACGATGACTTGACGTCGGCGCTGCGCACGGCGGAGCATTTTAAATGAAGTCCTCCAATGCTTGTCAGAACAGCATTAAGGCGCGCTCTTTTCTATGAAGGCTGGATACCTGTTTTCAGGATAGATATTTTACCCTTATGTTATAATATTTTGGAATACTGGAATTGGAAGGAGATGGGCGATGAGGCCCGTTGCAAATTCAAATGAATTAGTTAAGGGTGCCATGATCTTGACAATGGGCGCCCTGGTTACAAAAATATTAAGCGCGGTTTACCGTGTCCCGTTTCAAAATATTGTGGGGGATATTGGTTTTTATATTTATCAGCAAGTATATCCTTTTTATGGTGTTGTATTGGTGTTATCTACATACGGATTCCCTGTTGTGATCTCAAAGCTTTATACAGAACAGCAGGCAAGCGGAAATAGCGGGAGGGCAGACAGGCTGCTGGCAATAGCCCTGGTATTTCTCGGAGTGATTGGTTTTATCCTTTTCTCATTCTTTTATTTCGGTTCTGAGTGGATCGCAGAAACAATCGGGGATCCGGAACTAAGCCTCTTATTTAAGGTCGTTTCCATTCCATTCCTGGTTTTTCCCCTCACTTCTGTATTCAGAGGTTACTTTCAGGGGAAGGGAAATATGGTGCCGACCGCCGTTTCTCAGGTTTCGGAACAATTTGTGCGTGTAGCGACAATCCTTTTCCTATCGGCTCTATTCGTTCAGCAGGGATATTCTTTATACTTTGCTGGAGGCGGAGCTGTATTTGGCTCGGTTACCGGCGGAATCATCTCGATTGGAGTGCTGAGCTTCTTTTACCTGAGAGACAGGGAGGAAAATCCATTTAGGCATTTTCAAGTTAAGACGATTGCTGCAGATGCTGCATGGGTGATAAAGGCGCTTGTTGTCCAGGGATTTGCCATCAGCATAAGTGGCATGCTGTTAATATTGTATCAAATGGCAGATTCAATAAATCTATACTCAACTCTATTGGTAACAGGTATGGCAAGTGATGAAGCGAAAACGGCAAAAGGGATTTTTGACAGGGGGCAGCCGTTGATCCAGCTGGGTACGGTGGTTGCAACTTCGATGTCCTTGAGCCTTGTACCAGCTATTTCAGGAGAAAAATCAAGGAATCGCCCTGCTATGATCCTTCAAAAGGTCCGGTTTGCTCTCAAGGCCAGCCTGATATTCGGAGCAGCGGCAGCAACGGGATTATACAGTATCATTGTCCCTGCAAACATCATGCTGTTTGAGAATTCAAACGGCTCGGATGTACTTGGAGTATTGAGTGCAATGATATTGTTAGCTTCTATGATTCTAACGATTACCAGCATCCTTCAAGGCCTTAATCACACGTTGTTCCCTGCAACAGTCATTATAGCGGGTTTTGGCTTGAAATATGGCTTGAATCTCTTGTTGGTTCCCATTGAGGGAACAATGGGTGCGGCATATGCTACGCTGCTTTCCATGCTTGTTGTCTTAATCATAATGGTACTGAGGTTAAGGAGTGTATTGAGCCAGGCTGTCCTATCTATTTCATTTATGGCGAAAATCCTGGTTTCCTCTGCAGTGATGGCATTGTTTTTACGCTTTTATTTATATATGACAGATTTCCTTTACGTTTTGATTGAACCAGACAGACTTGCAGCATTATTCCAGTCTTTGAGTGCAGTTGCACTTGGAGCACTAGTTTATTTTATCATCCTGATTAAAACTAAAGCATTGAGTGAACAAGAATTGACGACACTTCCATTAGGCAGCAGGCTAATGCAGGTAATCTTAAACAAGACGGGAGGCAACAGCAAATGACACATAAGGTTTTGGTCATAGGACTGGGAGCAGGAGATTTGGACCAGCTTCCACTTGGCATTTATAAAATATTAAAACAGGAAAAAAATCTGTTTTTGCGGACAAAGGAGCATCCGGTCGTTGTTGAGCTGGAAAGTGAAGGGTTTCAGTTTCAATCGTTTGATTCTGTTTACGAGAAACATGACCAGTTTTCAGAGGTATATGAGGAAATCACTGAAACACTGCTCGCTGAAGCCAAAACAGGACCGGTGACCTATGCAGTTCCTGGCCACCCATTGATTGCAGAGCGGACAGTCCAGCTTTTACTGGAAAGGGGCAAGGAGCGGAATACGGAAATCGAAATTGGCGGCGGCCAAAGCTTCCTTGATGCCATGTTCCAGGCACTGGAAATCGACCCAATCGAAGGCTTCCAGCTATTGGATGGTACAGCGATGTCGAGGGATCTGCTGCTTTTTAACAGCCATACAATAATTGGACAGGTCTATGATGCTTTCGCGGCATCTGAAGTGAAGCTTACCCTGATGGAAAAACTGCCAGATGAATACGAGGTTTTTATCGTTACTGCAGCAGGCAGCAAGGACCAGGTGATCAAGAAAGTCCCATTATTTGAACTGGACAGGGAGATGGAGCTAAGCAACCTGACCTCTGTCTATGTTCCCCCAGTCCAAGATGAACAAGTGCTCTACAGGGAGTTTAATAAGCTGCGTGCAATAATAGCAGAACTGCGGGGGCCAAATGGCTGTCCTTGGGACAAGAAGCAAACGCATTTGTCACTTAAAAAATATTTAATTGAAGAGGCATACGAATTGATTGAAGCGATCAACAGCGAGGATATTGACCATTTGGTCGAAGAGCTAGGTGATGTCCTTCTTCAGGTCTTGCTTCATGCCCAAATCGGTGAGGATGATGGGTACTTTTCGATTGATGATGTGATTGAGGGGATTTCCGCAAAAATGGTACGAAGGCATCCACATGTATTTGGTGATGTAACTGCTGAAAGTGAAGAGGAGGTCCTTAAAAATTGGCAGGAAATAAAAGAGCAGGAAAAGGGTGCTGCAGCTGTTAAATCACTGCTAGAAGGAACCGGGAAGGGGCTGCCGAATTTGCTGAAAGCCTTTGAACTGCAAAAGGAGGCCGCAAAAGTAGGTTTTGATTGGAAAACAGCCGCGCCCATTCTTGATAAAGTGAAAGAGGAAATCGATGAACTTTCAGATGAAATCAAGGAAGGCGGGAAGCAGAAGGATATCGAGCTGGAATATGGAGACTTGCTGTTCGCGCTCGTCAACTTTGCAAGGCATTATGACCTAAATCCTGATGAGGCTTTATTTAAAGCAAATCAAAAATTCATGCGCCGTTTTGCTTATATCGAGAAAAGAGCATCGGAAAATGGAAGGCCAGTAAGCAGCTACTCGCTTGAGCAATTGGATGCATTTTGGGACGAAGCAAAAAAGAATGGTTTATGAGAACGCTATGTGTGTATAAGAGAGAAAGGGGCTTATTTATTATGAGGCTGGATAAATTCTTAAAAGTTTCGAGACTGATCAAAAGAAGGACGTTAGCAAAAGAAGTATCTGATAAGGGAAGAATCTCGGTAAACGGAGTTCCTGCAAAGGCAAGCACGAATGTGAAAGCTGGCGATGAACTGGCGATCCGGTTTGGCCAAAAGGTTGTGTCAGTGAAAATCGACCAAATTCAGGAAACCTCACGCAAGGATGAAGCTGCTGAGATGTATACAATTCTAGGGGAAGAAAGAATTCCGGATAACGACGAAGAGTAATTCAGGAATTGGTTGGAAGGCTTGTTCTATTATCTTAGTCCAAATCATAAACATGTACAAAAGTGCATTATGCGATTGTGGGGGATAATGATGAGCCAATATTATGAAACAAATCAGACGAAAAGCAATTTGCCAGATCACGATCTTGTGATGAGAGGCAGGAGGACACTGGAAATTACCGGTGTTAAGCAGGTGGAAAGTTTCGACAATGAAGAGTTTTTATTAGAAACGGTGATGGGATTCCTGGCGATTAAAGGACAAAACCTGCAGATGAAGAATCTAGATGTCGACAAAGGGATTGTTTCGATCAAAGGGAAAATCTTTGACCTGGTTTACCTTGATGACCAGCACGGGGAGAAGGCTAAAGGGTTCTTTAGCAAGCTATTCCGATGACGCTGTCGACCCAATTTTTGACGATGCTCGCCATGATTGGGATGGGCAGCTTATTTGGAGCTTCGCTTGATACACATAACCGTTTTTTGAATAGGACTAAAAGGAAGAGTTGGATTGTCTTTATTAATGACATTTTGTTCTGGCTGTTCCAGGGGTTATCAATTTTTTATGTATTATTTTCAGTGAATATGGGTGAGTTGAGACTTTATATCTTCCTTGCCTTGCTTTGTGGCTTCGCGGCTTACCAGAGCCTTTTTAAATCGATTTACCTGAAAGGGCTTGAACTGGCCATTTCAATATCAATCAATGTATATGGTGTTATTGTGAAGGCTATCATGTTCTTCATAGTGAGGCCGCTGCAATTTATAGCCGCCACGCTTTTCTCCACATTGATCCTGACGGGAAGAGGCCTATGGGTTTTTGGGAAATGGCTTCTTGCCGTTTTACTATGG
>DMSR01000394.1 GCA_003457145.1 Bacillus sp. (in: firmicutes) | reverse complement strand
AAATACGGTTGCTTCAAAATCCTTGGCAATTTTGAAAACTTCTGCAGGTCTGAATCGAGGTACGATCAGAAGCGTACCACCATTCATGAGAGGTGCATTAAGGGCAACAGTTAAACAGAATACATGAAACATCGGCAATGCTGTAATGACACGGTCATCTTCATTCATTCTTAAGTAATCGCTTACATCTTTAGCGTTGCTGTACAAGTTTTGATGCGTAAGCATAGCTCCCTTAGGCTTACCGGTTGTTCCAGACGTATATAGAATGATAGCTACATCATCATCATTAACATCCGGAGCCTGGTANNAACCAACCACGTGTGTAAACGGTTTCATTTTAGACCCTAAAGTAAGTTTGGAGAGATCTTCTTCAGTGGCCTGACTCTGTCCTGATTCACAAATAATGAAATGCTCGATCATTGGCAGGTGATGATGCATCTTCTCAGCAAGTGGCAGCATTAAATCTAGACCTACAATAGTTTTTACATCACCATTGCTCAGAATATAACCAATCTCATCTGCAGTATAAATCGGATTGATGGGAATAACTGTTGCACCGAGCCGGAGTGCTCCGTACAAACTGATGACAAAATGTGGAGAGTTTCCTAACAGAAGTGCGATATGATCCCCTTTTTTCACCCCTAATCTTTCAAGGCCAGATGCAAACCTGGTTACTGCACCATCCAGTTCAGCATATGTACTGGCTTTGTCCATGAAAAAATACGCCGGCTTTTCGCCAAGCCTTTGGGCAGTGTCGTGAAGCTGTGATGAAAGATTCATTAACTCCCTTCCCCCTTTGCGGCGATTAAATAATCACCAAACTGTAAAAAAGTTTTCTAAATATATTATATTGAAAGAAAATTTTGGATTCAACAAAAATCTATTAATTTTCATGCTCGTAATTAAAAATTAATAAAAAAACGCGCTGCAATAGGCAGCGCGACATTCATAATTCAGTAGACCAGATTAATGAAATCCTCTTTTGAAACATTTCCAAAATAGTGTTTAACATCCACACCATCCAAAGCTGCAGCAATTTCAGATTTCTCATACTTGATACCGGTCAGCTTATGTTCAATATCACCAACATCACCAACACCAAAGAAATCTCCATAAATCTTACAGTTTTCGACTATGCCTTTATTGACTTCGAACCTGACATCAATTTGACCAACCGGGAACCGATGTGAATGCTGCAGATTGAATTTTGGGGACTTCCCATAGTTCCAGCCCCAGTTTTGGTATCTTTCCATGGACAGTTCATGGATGTTTGCCCAATCCTGTTCGGTTAATTGGTATTCAGGAATTTCCTCCAAGCCTTCAAAGATATTTTTTAACAGTAAACTGCGGAATTCTTCTATTGTGACTTTCTCAGTAAGGAATTCAGAAATATTGGCGACACGGCTGCGAATTGATTTAATGCCTTTTGATTCAATTTTATCCTTCTTCACATTTAGGGCTGAAACGACACTTTCAATTTCGGAATCGAATAATAATGTCCCATGGCTGAACATACGTCCTTTAGTAGAGAACTGAGCATTGCCGGAGATCTTTCTACCCTCCGCCAACAAATCATTCCGGCCGCTTAATTCTGCGTTTACCCCTAATTTTAGGAGGGCCTTGACCACTGGTTCTGTAAACTTCATGAAATTGTGGAAGCTTTCACCGTCATCCTTGGTAATGAAGCTGAAATTCAAATTGCCAAGATCGTGGTAAACAGCTCCGCCACCTGATAACCGGCGAACGACATGAATACCGTTGTTCTCAACATACTCTGTATTGATCTCCTCAATCGTGTTCTGGTTTTTGCCAATGATGATTGATGGTTCGTTTATATAAAAAAGAAGATAAGTTTCGTTGATATCAAGATTCTTCAGGGCGTATTCCTCAATCGCCAGGTTGATTCTAGGATCAGTAATTCCTTTATTCTCAATAAAAAGCATGGTTAATTCCCCTTTTAGATTGTTATCTCATAGCCTTCACTAGCCAGTGAAACAGGTCCTTCAAACCCGGTCGAGGCTTCTGAAATCAGCTGCTTCAAATCGCCATAATGCGGCAAATGGGTAAGAATCAGCTGTTTTACACCGGCATTGTGAGCAAGCTTTCCATTATCGTAACTATTCATATGTCCAGCACCCTTGCCATCCTGCCAGCCATAAAAGTTGCATTCAGACAACAAAAGATCTGCCCCTTCAGCAAAGGAAATGAACTCTTCCTTAAATGAAGTGTCTGCAGTATACACAAGCGTTTTTCCAGCTGCTTCAATTCTCATCGCATAACAAGGAACAGGATGGACTGCAGGTAAAAATGAGATTGTGTATGGTCCTACTTCTAATTTTTTGTTCGGGTCATAGGCAATTCCTTTTGAAATATTTTTATATGTAAGCTTTGAAAATTCCTGCTTGTCCTGTGCATGGCCATAAATCGGCAGCTGGGGAGATTTTTTACCCAAAAATCCCTGTATGAGCCGTGCGTGCTGCAATACACCGATATCAGCAACATGATCAGGGTGATAATGGGAAAGCACCAGAGCATCCAACTCTTCCGGCTGCACATAATTTTGCAGCTTTGCCAGGACTCCGCTACCGAAATCTATCATCAATTTAAAACCATCATGCTCAAGCAAATATCCTGTACTTGCTTCATTGGCCTTAGGGTATCCTCCCCAGAATCCTACTATTGTCAGCTTCAACAATATTCCTCCTTTATACACGGGTTTGCTTCCACTATACTTCATTTTGCCCATTTTTTCACTTTGTGGATATTTTTCAGAAACAATGATTGACGGTTCTTTACTGTTATAATACAATTAAACCATAATAATATCTGTACCAAAACAATTTTTAAAGCATTGGAGGGAACATCATGATCGAAAATATCGTTGAATTCTTTCGAAATTTACCCCAAAAGCAATGCATGGAGTGTGGAGAACCAATTAAAGAACAGCACGAGTGTTATGGAAATATGTGTGACGGATGCATGGATCCTGCCAAGTTGTAAAATTAATTTACTTTCCTTCCCGGACTTTCCGGGTGCACTACAATCCCTTCCCAGCAGAGTAAAATCTGCATATTAAAAGCCAGCTCGTTCATTGAACGGCTGGCTCTTTTTTAAGCTTTATAATGTTGGCTCTGCTAAACTCGACTGTCGATTTTCGTTCCAGGTGATTCGCTTTCCGCGGGGCTCACGGTGATCCCGCATGAGTCTGCGCACCTTCCACTATTGTTTAAAAACAACATTTGACATAAACAGAGCCTAAATGTTAAAAGAATCTCCTTGAAAACACACTATTTTTCCAGCTTGAGATATCCAAGGATTTTGTCAACTGCAGCTTCACCCTGGTCGATGCAATCAGGAAGGCCGATTCCTTCATAGGAACTCCCGCCTACAAATACACCTGGCAGTTCTTTCAAAAGGTCGTTCTTCAGGTTCTCAACCCGTTGTTTATGACCTACTGTATACTGTGGCATTGCTTCTTTCCAGCGGGATACAAGTGCAAACTCCGGCTGCTGTTTGATGTCCATTGTTTTGTTCAAATCTTCAAGGACTATTTTTATCATTTCATCATCAGAAAGGTCAACGATTGCCTCGTCCCCCGGTCTTCCGACATAACAGCGGAGCAGGACTTTGCCTGCAGGTGTAGAATGCGGCCACTTTTTATGAGTCCATGTACAAGCAGTAATCGTGTAATCACTGTTTCTTGATACGACAAACCCAGTGCCATCAATGTCCTGTTTAATCACACTTTCAGGAAAAGCCATTGCCACAGTGGCAACCGAGGTAGCAGGCATTTCACGGAATGGTTCGAAAATATGATCCTGCTCGGGGAACATATGCAGAGCTGCTTCTGCTGGAGCCGAAACAAGAATGCTGTCAGCCATCAGCACTTCCCCGTTGCTCATTCTCAGCTGATAGCCCTCATCTTGCTTGCTGATCTTATCCACCCTGATTCCCTTTAAAACGGATCCAGGTTCAAGCTTCGATTCAATCGCATCAACAAAGGATTGCAATCCTGAAGTGACCGTCAGGAAAATCCCTTTTTTCTTGTCCTGTCCTGTTTCATTGGATTTCTTAGGGGCAGGACCAGATTTCTTCATTCCACGAATAAGACTGCCGTATTTTTGTTCCACTTGGTAAAATTGCGGAAAGGTCGACATAAGACTCATGTTATCAATATCTCCAGCATATATACCGGACAGCAGCGGCTCTATTAAATTCTCGACTACTTCATCTCCAAGCCTGCGTCGGAAAAACTCACCCAATGACTGGTCTCCCTCCGCTTTAGAGCGAGGCATGAAAAAGTCTCCAGCTGCCCGGAATTTACCCGGCCATGAAAACAGACCTGTTGTAATGAATGGTGCAATTTCAGTTGGAATCCCCATTATTGACCCGCCTGGCATAGGATGGAGCCGATCTTTGACAAGGACATATGATTTACCAGTGTCATTGTTTGTCAGCTTATCTCCAAGACCTACTTCACGGGCAAGGCGTCCCGCGCTCTCCTTCCGTTCGAGGAAGGAATCAGGACCCCTTTCAATCACATATCCATCTTTTACATAGGTCTGCATCTTACCGCCTACACGGTGGGAGGCTTCAACTAGCTTTATGTCGAGCGGGAGCTGATGGTCCCTGGCATGCTTCTGCAGATAATACACTGCAGTCAGGCCAGTGATCCCTCCGCCTATAATTACAACTCTTTTCGTATCTGTCACGGTAAATCGCCCTCTTTATATAGTATTAGCGTGAAGTCGACAGCTTTTTTAAAATTACATCAGCCAGCGCATCAATAAATTCGGGCTCTGCATTCGGCATAGGAGGTCTGTAATAGCTTGCTCCGATTTCATCCGTGACTTTTTTACACTCATAATCATTGTCGTATAGCACTTCCAGATGGTCGGAAACAAATCCTGCAGGTACATAAACAAATGCCTTGTAACCGTGCGCTTCAAACAAATCACGAGTTAAATCCTGCACATCAGGCCCGAGCCATGGTTCAGGTGTGTTACCTGCACTCTGCCAGCCAACCTTATAGTTCTTTACATTCGCCTTCTCAGCAATTAAATCTGCTGTTCTCTGCAATTGTTCAGGATATGGATCACCTGATTGAAGGATTTTTTCCGGAAGACTGTGCGCTGACACAATCAATACTGCGTTATCTTTCTCATCAACAGACATGGAAGCGAATGTTTTTTCGACACGATCAGTCCAGTATTTAATGAATTTAGGTTCCTCATACCAGCTCTCTACTGAGACAATTTCCATTCCGCCTAACCTTGCTGCCTCTTCCTTTGCGCGGCCGTTATAGGATTTTACACTGAAAGTCGAAAAATGGGGAGCCAATACAATGCTGACTGCTTCTTCAATCCCATCTTCATGCATTTTTCTGACAGCATCCTCGATAAAAGGCTCGATATGCTTAAGGCCNNTTAAGATGCTGCTCGAGCTTCTCAGCTTGTTCCAGCGTAATTTTAGCCAGAGGAGAAATTCCGCCAATTGCTTCATAACGCTGTCTAAGATCTTCTAGCATCTCAGGAGACGGCTTTCTGCCGTGTCGGATATGTGTATAATATCGATCAATATCTTCTTCTTTGTAGGGTGTGCCATAAGCCATAACAAGCAGCCCCAGTTTCTTCTTAGCCATGTTTCGCACCTCTTTTTTCCTATCTCTAAGCTCTTATTCTGCCAAAAATCCGCATAACTTACCAATCGAAATGCTCTAAAGACGAAAAAAAGAGTTTATTAGCCAAGCTTGGACGCTGAATACTCATGTACAAAAGCAGTAATCAAAGCCGAGCGTGCCGCAAGAAAACGCGCTCGCAACGCACAACCCAAAAACCACAAACAGCCGAAATGTTAATTTCGCAACGCCTGAAAACCCTCCA
>DMSR01000407.1 GCA_003457145.1 Bacillus sp. (in: firmicutes) | reverse complement strand
CGGAGGGCACGATGAGCGTGAGCAAACGCTCAACCAGCTTCTGGTGGAAATGGACGGATTTGGAGTGAACGAAGGCATCATTATCGTCGCTGCTACTAACCGCCCAGATATCCTTGATCCGGCATTGCTTCGTCCAGGACGTTTTGACCGCCAGATCACGGTTGACCGCCCGGATGTAACCGGACGTGAGGCTGTACTTAAAGTACATGCAAGAAATAAGCCACTGGATGAGTCAGTAAACCTGAAAGCTATTGCCGCCCGTACACCTGGCTTCTCAGGTGCGGATCTTGAAAACTTGCTGAATGAAGCTGCTCTTGTTGCGGCTCGCAGGAACAAGAAGAAAGTTGACATGCTTGACCTTGATGAAGCAACGGATCGTGTTATTGCCGGACCAGCCAAGAAGAGCCGTGTCATCTCCAAAAAAGAGAGAAATATTGTTGCCTTCCATGAAGGAGGCCATGTCATAGTCGGTGTTGTTCTTGATGAGGCTGAAATGGTCCATAAAGTAACAATCGTCCCTCGCGGACAGGCTGGCGGATATGCGGTTATGCTTCCTAAAGAAGACCGTTATTTCATGACTAAGCCAGAGCTTCTAGATAAAATCACCGGCCTTTTGGGCGGTCGTGTAGCTGAAGAAATTGTCTTTGGTGAAGTCAGTACAGGTGCCCATAACGACTTCCAGCGTGCTACTGGCATTGCCAGAAAAATGGTGACGGAATTCGGTATGAGTGATAAGCTTGGACCGCTTCAATTCGGCCAGGCACAAGGCCAGGTTTTCCTTGGCCGTGATTTTAATAATGAGCAAAACTATTCAGACGCAATCTCGTATGAAATAGACCTTGAAATTCAGCGCATCATTAAAGAATGCTATGAGAGAGCTAGAAACCTTTTAACAGAGCATCGCGACAAGCTTGATTTAATAGCGAACACTTTACTGGAAGTGGAAACTCTCGATGCTGAACAAATCAAGCACTTGGTTGACCATGGCCGTCTTCCTGACCGTCCTGTCAGCATTGCAAAGGATTCCGATACAAAGGGTGAGGATGTTAAAGTAACAATCAACACCAAAAAGGATGAAAATTTGGCAATCGAAGAGACTGATCAGAAGGTCGATTCAATCATTGACGAGAAACCAAAAGATTAATTTAGTGATGACAGGTGTCCATATATGGGCACCTGTTTTTTGCGTGATAGGTAATGATAAGCAATAATGCAGGGAACTACTTTACTTAGTGGTTTTTAAATGATTATGTTATGATATTTGCAGTGTAATTAAGAAAACTATTAATAAGTTGGTGAGTAGCTTGATTTTTGTTTTTGACGTCGGTAATACAAATATTGTGTTGGGTGTGTACGATCAGGAAGAGTTAAAGCACCATTGGAGGATCCAGACGAATCGCGACAGGACTGAAGATGAATTCGCGATGATCATCAAATCCTTATTTGACCATGTCCAGCTTTCCTTTGCGGATATAAGCGGGATCATTATTTCTTCCGTTGTTCCGCCAATTATGTTTTCACTCGAAAGAATGTGCCAAAAGTACTTCCATCTCAAACCTTTAGTAGTTGGTCCTGGAGTCAAAACAGGGCTTGATATCAAATATGAAAACCCCCGGGAAGTCGGGGCAGACCGAATCGTCAATGCAGTTGCGGCAATCCATGAATATGGCAGCCCGCTGATCATCGTAGATTTCGGAACAGCGACTACCTATTGCTATATCAATGAACATAATCAATATATGGGTGGGGCTATTGCTCCTGGCATTGGCATTTCGACTGAGGCGCTTTATTCAAGGGCCGCAAAATTGCCGCGAATTGAAATCAGCAGGCCGGATGATGTAATTGGCAAGAACACTGTTTCAGCCATGCAAGCTGGCATTCTGTATGGATATGTTGGACAAGTAGAGGGAATAGTTAAACGGATGAAAGATAAGAGTTCAGTTCCTCCAACTGTAATAGCAACAGGCGGTTTGGCAAATTTGATTGCTCAGGAGTCGAATATGATCGAAATCGTAGATCCATTTTTAACCTTAAAAGGGCTGAAGCTTATATATAAACGAAACGTGGAAAGTCAAAAAAATATTTAATGCTTTAAACATCATGAAGGGAGTATTCAAATGAGTGATTATTTAGTAAAGGCTCTAGCTTTTGATGGGCAAATTAGGGCATATGCAGCACGGAGCACCGAAACAGTCAGTGAGGCACAACGTCGCCACTACACATGGCCTGTAGCATCAGCCGCACTTGGGCGGACCATGACTGCTGGTGTCATGATGGGTGCGATGCTCAAGGGTGAAGATAAATTGACGGTCAAGATTGAAGGCGGTGGACCGCTTGGGTTAATCCTGGTTGATAGCAATGCCAAAGGGGAAGTCAGAGGGTACGTATCAAACCCGCATGTCCACTTTGACTTGAATGAACAAGGTAAGCTTGATGTCAGACAGGGTGTGGGTACAGATGGAACACTCACGGTCGTTAAGGATTTGGGGATGCGTGATTATTTTACCGGGCAGGTGCCGATTGTTTCTGGTGAGTTAGGTGAGGACTTCACCTACTATTTTGCGACTTCTGAGCAGGTTAATTCTTCAGTTGGTGTCGGGGTACTTGTTAATCCTGACAACTCAATAAAAGCTGCTGGCGGATTCATCATCCAATTAATGCCAGGGACTGAAGAGGAAACCATTTCGATAATCGAGAATAGGTTGAAAGAAATTCCTCCTGTGTCAAAGCTAATTGAAAAGGGTTTGTCTCCGGAAGAATTGCTCGAAGAATTACTAGGCAAAGAAAATGTCAAGATGCTTGAAACCATGCCTGTGACGTTTGAATGCAATTGCTCCAAAGAACGATTCAGCAATGCCTTGATCAGCTTGGGGGCTGATGAAATCAATGACATGATTAAAAACGATGGACAAGCAGAAGCACACTGTCATTTTTGCAATGAAAAATATCTTTTCACCAAAGCTGAGCTTGAAGAAATAGAAAAGGAAACAAAATAAGAGAGTTCTGGGGGAAGTAGAGTGGGGAAAAAGCAGCTTAGGCTTTTGGTTGTAGGGCTGACCATATTGAATCTCATTACTCTAGGTTTTCTCCTGTTTCAGGCAGCCGTGCTTGAGGGGGATGAGGAATCGGTCGCCGAGATTGGCAAGGAAACGATCTCCCGGCAGGAGTGGCTTACTGAACTGGAAGAAAGATATGGTGAGGAAACGCTTAGAGATTTGGTTGACCAAAAGGTTGTCGAACAAATGGCCAGGCAATATAAGATTACTGTTTCCGATAAAGCGGTAGAGCGAGAAATGAAAATATACAAAGCGATGTATTCGTCTGCAGACACGGGACTTAAGAGTGAAGAAAGATGGAAGCAGCAAATAAAGTACAGTCTGCTACTTGAAGAACTGTTAACCAAGGATGTAGCAGTATCAGAAGAAGCTATGGAGGCTTTCTATAAGCAAAATAAACGCTTGTTTGACACCCCGGCGTCCTACCATCTTTCACAAATAGTCGTTGAAACAAAAAAGGACGCTGACTCAGCTGTGAAGGAACTGGAGGGTGGTTCGAGTTTTGCGGCCTTGGCGATGGAGCGTTCGATTGATGAGTTTTCCGCGAACCAGGGTGGAGATATTGGATTCATCAATGCCGAGGATGAGTTAGTTGCCACTCAAGTAGTGGATGCAGCAAAAACGCTTGAACCGAAGGAATGGACCGGCCCGATTAAGCTTGAAAATGGGTATGCGATCGTTTACCTTCATGAAAAGCTGGAAGGAAAAAAATATACATTTAATGAAGTGAAGAGTCAAATTCGAAGGCAAATTGCCCTTGAACAAATGGACGTCCCGGTTTCTGCACGCGCGTTTTGGAAACACGCGGAAGTCAGCTGGTTTTATGGTAGCGGTGAAGAAAAATAACATGCAAGAGGCACTGGTGAGGAACTAGTGCCTTTTTTTAATGTTGCGGTTTCCCTCTTAACGAAGCCTTTAAGAGGATAATTTTGTTTAGGACAATCTAAACTGGGATAGTTTAAATAGGATGGGTGAAAGCCGGAATTCGTATTTGTCGAATCAAACTGATTGACATAGACCTAAAGAGTTGGTAAATTTTAATAAAACCAATTAAAATAGTCGGATTAAAGGGGTGGATTAAATGGTACGCATTGCAAATTCAATTACAGAGCTAGTTGGCCAGACACCAATCGTTAAATTAAACAGGCTTGTTGATGATCAAAGTGCAGATGTTTACTTAAAGCTGGAATATATGAATCCAGGCAGTAGTGTAAAGGATCGCATTGCTCTTGCAATGATCGAGGATGCAGAAGCAAGAGGTGTTTTAAAGCAGGGC
>DMSR01000263.1 GCA_003457145.1 Bacillus sp. (in: firmicutes) | reverse complement strand
TTACTTACCATTGGTCAACCTCCTACCCGATCAACTTGTACAACATCAACTTCACGCTGGGTATTTTTCATGAGGAAAAAATGGACTTTCTGTCTGTCTCAGGAGCGCTTGTACCCATGCATGTCTGGGTACTTCAGGAAAACCGTAACAAAGCCAAATCTTTATTGGAGGTATTAAAAACCAGCACTGAAACACAAGAGAAATACTTCGGAGCCTTTCCCTTCCCCGAGGATAAAATAGCGGTGGTCGAAACGCCCTACTTGGGCATGGAACATCAAACCATCAATGCCTATGGGAANNGTTCAGATGGGAAAAGTGCAGTACGATTGGCTTCTGCACCATGAGCTTGGTCACGAATGGTTTGGAAACAAGGTCTCCGTGGGAGACTGGGCAGACATGTGGATTCATGAAGGACTTACTGCCTATGGAGATTGGCTATTCTACTGGGAGCATGGCGGTCCCGAGGCCTATTTTACAAAGGTCAAATCCGAGTCCAAAAATATCCCGCACGCCAGACCTGTAGTAGGTCCAATCAATTCGACCGAAGAGCAGGCCTATCATCCGGAGATCTACACCAAAGGGGCAATGGTCATTCATTCACTTCGGGGAATTTTGGGAGACGAAATCTTTTTCCCTATGCTCAAAGCATTCGCATCTGATGAGCGATTCACCTATCAGAATCAGGTAAACACGAACGATTTCATCGAATTTGTGCAAGCTTATTCCGGAAAAAATCTTCAGGGATTCTTCGATTTATACCTTTATTCTACGGAATTGCCACGGTTGAAAGTAAGTAAAAAAGGCAAGTCGAGATATAGCATTTCGCTTCAGGGAATAGCTTTTGAAATGCCCCTGGAAGTGCTGACTTCCGAGGGCATTCAGCGAATCAATGCAGGTCCCAAAGAAGTGGATGTATTAAGCACCACACCTCCCGTAGTCGATCCATCTGGCTGGATGATGATGAAGCGATAAAATCCTTTTGGGTAAAGTGATACACCTAAGTCTGAGCACGGCCAACAACCGCCAGGTGCTTCCTAAAATAATGAGGGCTTTCCGGAAATCGGAATCTTAAAACTAAAGATCTGCTGGTCGATTCGATTTTCCTGAAAGTAAACCGGGGGGCCATTTTGATTTCCAAAGTTGTAGAGATCAACAGCTTCTCTGGTAAGATATCGCACGTCTCCACTTAAAATCCCTGAAACAATCCCAACACCTAAAGTCCCGAGCGTTATCGGCCAAAACAAATTACTAAATGTGGAGGACTGGCTCTGAGGAGAAATTACCAAGAAAGTAGAGCCGGCAAATAATCCCACGTTTAAAACCGAGAGGGCCACATTGATTTTTTGTCTCCGAAGTGACTTTTCGTAGAGGGCCAATGCCTCAGGATCTTCGGACAGAAGTAGCATTACATCTTGTTTTCTCAATGGTTTTGAACCTTCAAAAACCTCAACCTTTTGGGTCAGAATATTCCGTTTTGTTTCTACTCTAAGAAATGGACTATCCTGTGCAAAAACATTCGATTGAAACAATATCCCTAAAAACACCCCCAAGAATAACTTTCTCATACAGTAAAATTAATTTTTCCTCCGAAAGCATACGGATTAATGGTAGCAAAGATTTCTGATTTAAGACTAAAAAAGAAAAGGGAAAAGCAGTGTAACCGCATTTTCCCTTTCAATGGCTACTTAAGTCAGTAACCTTAATTTTTAAATAAAAAGTAAAATCCAAATCCTAAAATCCGGTCCTCACTTTATTATCCTATCTTTTTGCCGTTATTCTTCAAAATCGCGACAAGGATTAGGATAAATACCGCAGCTCCAGCTGCTACTAGCAGCCATGTTTGTTCGTACCAAACTGGCTCCGGACTTAAATCTATTTTAATGTCAAGCCCTTTGTCCTGAGCAAATGCTCCTTGACTAAGCCCAAGTCCCATTATAAGACTCATGGCTAGGAAGTTGGTGATTTTAGATGCCTTCATATGCTTATAAGTTTCTTTTTAGTTGAATCTAAGATTGCGCGTAATGGCTAGACCAACACTTTGAACATCAATGGTAGTCTCGGGTCTGAAGATGTGATTGTAGTAAGCAAAAACATTCCAATCGTAGTTGTGATAACCTACCATCGGACGGATGTATGCTCCACTNNAAGGAACGTGTATCCAATGTCAGTTCCGACAAAAATGCCTTCTGGCTGAGGATAGAATCTCAATAAAAGACCAAGTGGAATGGCTCCAAAACCATCATTCATCCCCTGGTAAGCAGGAGCTTCTGATTTCTCAAAGTATTTGGAATAGCCCGTTGCGATTCCTACTCCAAAATTATTTGTTCTCAAAAACTGAGCGGCTACGTCCAATCCCAATACAAAAGAAGAATAATTGCCAACTGCACTAGATGGAGCGCCAATCAATGCACCTACTTTTAACCAAGAATTAGTTCGGTCGATTTCTTCCAAGCTACGTTCTGTCTGAGCAAAAGCACTCACACTTAGAATAAGTGCCAAAGCGGTGATGTAAAATTTTTTCATGATTTTGTTATTTCAGATACCTTAACCAAAGCCAATGCCTTGATTTTTTTAGAGTCCTCAGGAAATGCTTTTACAGCCTATAAATTTGATTTTTTGGCCTTTAGGTTATGATTCCAAGAAAATTTCCAGGTTTGAGAAATCGGGTGGTCGTTAAACAAATCGGGTATAAGTTCCCCAAAAAGGGAAACAATGAAGGGGTTTATGGTTTTGAAAATTAGAAAAACAGCTTTCCACCTCCTGCCAAAAGAAATACACCAAACAGAAAAAGCTAAGGTATTGGAGATACAAAGCAGTAATCGACTATCAGCTTCTCAATACTTACGTTGGGCTTTTGCTGAGCAAGAAGTAGCTAAGCTATTACAAAACTCACTTTCGAAACGCTCTTGGGGAATTTCCGACAATCCCCTTAAAAGCCCTGTTGAAGTAGGACAAATTCTCA
>DMSR01000211.1 GCA_003457145.1 Bacillus sp. (in: firmicutes) | reverse complement strand
ATTCTCGTCTTTCGAATCTCATTCTAGCTTCATCGATAAATCTCTAAAGCAAAAAAGCATCCCTGGTTGGGGATGCTTTAAAGTTGAGGTCGAGAGCGGATTCGAACCGCTGTACGAGGTTTTGCAGACCTCTGCCTAGCCACTCGGCCACTCGACCATTAGTTTTCGGATGGCAAATGTAAGATTATTATTTACTTCATCAAACAATGATTTTTCAAATATTGGTTCATACAAATATTTGTTTTTTAGGGAAACCAAGGGATTTATACATTTTCAATGGGGTAAAACCTGATTATCAAGGCAGTACGTTTTTTGATCGAAAATTCCATTATTTATATCAATTCTAAATAATATTAAGCCTAAGAATGAAATTATAATCAATTGAAAGTCAATTAAATAAATATTAAAAAATAGCTATTTGAATCATTTTAAGGTATCCGAATTCTTGTTTGAATAATTAGCGTCGGGTAGTACCTTTGCAGGGGTTAAAGAGAACCTTAAAACTATTTAATTAGCTAGTATATGTTATCTAAACGCTCGTTAGTAGGAATTCGATTGAGTTTCCAGACACTGGCAGTGCTGTTTTTCATGCTGATCGGAGCCTCGGCTTATGCGGCGGATCCTGCCGTAATAGACAGTGATGAAGCCATTGCGGTAGGCAAGACTGTGTTCAACGCTAACTGTAAGACTTGTCATAAGTTGGATCAAAAATACATTGGTCCGGCATTGAGAGGCGCAACAGACAGAAATAGTGCTGAATGGGTTAAGAGATGGATTAAGAACTCAGGAGAGGTTATTGCTTCCGGTGATTCTTACGCGGTAGCCTTGTACAAAGAGTATAACAACTCCATAATGCCTGCATACACTTTCTTGAGTGATGCTGAGTTAGATGGCTTGTTATCCTACATTGAGTACGGGGACAAGGTTGATCCTGCAGCTGCAGCAGCGGCCGTTGCCGGAGGAGCAGATGGCTCGACCGGTGCTGGAGGAGGAATTCCAAGTGAATACTTGACTGTGATTTTGGGAGTATTGGTTTTGGTACTGATTCTTATTTTGGTGGTTCTGGGATTGATTATTTCAGTATTGACAAAATATATCAATAAGCAAGATCTTCCTGAGGATGAAAAAGAGTTCGTGTCCCAGAAATTTGAATTCGCTAAAGTTTTTAAAAGTGACGGATTCATAATTGTAGTTACAGCGCTGGTAATTGCCTTGGTGGCTAAAACAGCGATCGATGGCCTATATTCAGTAGGTGTACAGCAAGGCTATGCACCGGCCCAGCCGATTGCATTCTCGCATGCGCTACATGCCGGTCAATATGAAGTTGCCTGTCAATATTGCCATACCGGTGTAGAAATCGGAAAATCGGCAAACATTCCTTCAGCAAACATCTGTATGAACTGCCATACTCATATCCAAAATGTAGGTGGTAAAGAAGGGATTTCCCCTGAAATCGCAAAAATCTACGCAGCAGTAGACAATAACCAACCAATCGAATGGGTTCGGGTGCACAATCTTCCGGACTTGGCTTACTTCAATCACGCGCAGCACGTAGCAGTGGGTGGTATCGAATGCCAAACATGTCATGGTCCTATTCAGGAAATGGAAGTGGTTGGTCAGCATAGCTCTTTGACTATGGGCTGGTGTATCGATTGCCACAGACTGACTGAAGTTGCAACTCAAGGTAATGCCTACTATGATAAGTTAGTTCAACTTCACTCTGATTCTAAAGATGCTTTGAAAGTCAAAGACATCGGTGGCCTAGAGTGTGCCAAGTGCCACTATTAATTCCTTATCCTATTTGCTAATTCATTCCTAGAAATAAAAATGAAGGAAAACAAAAAAACCTACTGGAAAGGGCTCGAGCAACTCAGCAACGATCCGGAGTTTGTAAAGCATGCCGACAGGGAGTTTGCAGAACTCCCAACCATACTAAATGAGGACGGCAGTGCCTCCCGAAGAGATTTTCTCAAAGTAATGGGTTTCAGTTTAGCTGCAGCTTCTTTGGCTGCATGCGAGGCTCCAATCAGAAAGGCAATCCCTTATGTAAATAAGCCGATTGATATCAACCCTTCCATTCCTAATTATTACGCATCAACATTCGCTTCAGGCGGTGACTATGCTGCTGTAGTGGTGAAAACAAGAGAAGGCCGTCCGATCAAAATTGACGGAAATGAGCTTTCTCCAATTAATAAAGGAAAAGTCAATGCCATCGTCGAAGCTTCTGTGCTTTCGCTATACGATAAGCAAAGACTCGCCAATCCTATGATCGGTGGAGCTGTGGCTGAGTGGGCTGCACTTGATACAGAGGTCAAAAGCAAGTTAGCTTCTGCCGGAACTGTCAAGATTGTAGCAAACACCATCCTTTCTCCATCCACGGAAAAAGCGCTTCAGGAATTCGGTGCAGCCTTTGGTGGAGCCGAATTGATCATGTATGATCCGATTTCAAACTTTGGCATTTCAAAAGCTGCAGAAACATTCTATGGCGCTGCTGTTATCCCTTCTTACCATTTCGACAAAGCAAAGACAATTGTCTCCTTTGGCGCGGATTTCTTGGGAACTTGGATTTCGCCGATTGAATTTGCCGGAGCTTACGCAAAAACAAGAAAAATCAGCAAAGAGAAGCCTGAAATGTCCAGGCATTATCAGTTTGAGTCCAATTTGTCCATGACAGGTGCCAATGCTGATTACAGAACTCCAATCAAAGCTTCACAAAGCGGGTTGGCTGTATTGGCATTATATAACGCTATCGCAAGCAAGTCAGGTGCGGCTACCGTTTCTGCTCCCAAAGTAGAAATTGCAAATCTTGACAAAGCTGCTGCTGATCTTTTAGCTTCAAATGGAGCTTCACTTGTCGTTTCTGGATCAAACGATCCAAATGTTCAAATAGTAATCAACGCAATCAATGAATTGCTTGGAAATAACGGTGCAACGGTAGATTTCGCAAATCCTGTTTTCTTCAGAAGAGGAAATGACGAGCGGATGAATCAATTCGTTGGCGAATTAAAAGGCGGACAAGTTGGTGGAGTAATTTTCTACAACTGTAATCCGGTGTATGACCATGCCCGTGGAGCGGAAATCGCTGAAGGTATTGCCAAAGCAAAAGTGAGTATCTCCACAAATGGAACGCTTGATGAGACTTCATCACTTGTTCAAATTGTTGCTCCTGATCATCACTTCTTGGAATCTTGGAATGATTTTCAGCCAAAGCAAGGTCAATTCTCAGTGTCCCAACCAACCATTTCCCCACTTTTTAATACCAGACAAGC
>DMSR01000514.1 GCA_003457145.1 Bacillus sp. (in: firmicutes) | reverse complement strand
AAAACATAATAAGGAATAAAACGAAAAAAATAGTGTAGGAGGCTAACGATCTCCCTCACTATTTTTTTATTTTGAATTCAATACAACCGACAAGTCATTGAAGTTTTTATGTTGTTTTATTCTAGTGAGACGTGGAAGGTAAAGGAAAAAGGCAGAAAATTAAAAATTTAGAATAGAGTAAATTGGCAGCAAGATGGTTTGTGTATAACTTCACAAATTTATCATCATGTACATGCTTTATTAAAACAAAGAATCGTATGCTTTTAATATACTTCTTTATTTGTCTGAGTTTCCTGCTTTAACGTTATGCTGGACTCTTCAAAAAGGCGTTTTTCTGCTCTCCCCCCTCTTAATAAAGTAATTTTGTGCCTTTAATCCCCTGAATAAAAAGCTACAAAGATATGAAGAGACTTATCAAAATGATTTTCTTACAGTAAGTCTGATGATGGGAGGATTAAAAATGGAAAAACCATTTTCATTGGATAAGGATAACGATGTAGAAAGCTTTAAGGAGTTATTTGGAATCAAACAGGAAGCGGTCATCGAAGCATTGAAGAAAAAGAAAACTCCTGTAATTTGGCTTAGCGGCCTAGATTGCACCGGCTGTATCGAATCTTTTCTTCGTTCAAGAAATCCGGGAACAGGTGCCCTTTTGTTGGAATGGATTTCATTGGAGTACAGTGAACTTCTTGCCCAAAGCTCAGGAGAGGATATCGAAGCAAACAAAAAAAGTATTTTAGAAAAATATCACGGGGAATATATTTTGGTTATAGAAGGAGCAATACCGTTAAAGGATGAATTTCTTATGGTAGCAGGGCAGTCGGTGAGACAGGCAATTGTCGAGGCTGCAAAAGGTGCAAAGGCAGTGTTGGTATTTGGCAGTTGCTCATCATGGGGTGGAATTCCGGCTGCTTACCCTAATCCAACAGAGTCGGTGGCAGCAGTTGAACATATAAAAGAGGGTCCTTTTGTTATAATACCAGGCTGTCCTCCAATTCCAGAAGTAATGGCGGGAACACTCCTGTATATAGTTATTACTGGGAAAATACCAGATTTAGATAAAAAAAGAAGACCAAAATTTTTTTATGAGTGCACGATTCATAAAGGCTGCCACCGAAAACGATATTTTGATGATGGATTATTTGCAGAATCTTATGATGATGAAGGAGCGAGGAAGGGGTATTGTCTTTTTAAGCTTGGGTGCAAAGGACCATCCACCTTCAATGCGTGCGAAAGTCTCGGGTGGAGCGTTGATAAGAAAGGTTCACCAATTAATGCAGGAGCTTCATGCATAGGTTGCTCTGAAAAGGATTTTTGGGATAAAGGACCATTGAGCTATCGAAGTGTAAAGAATAAAGGTAAGGGGCACTAGAAAAAGTGCCCTATTTCCCCATGGAAATCATTTGCCGGCTATAGAGGGAAACTAACAAGCATAAAATGAAAAATACGGACAAGAAGTATTAATTCATAGCTTGGTTCATAAAATGTACAAAGTTTTTCTTTAGAGTGGGGGCTATGAAATTTGAGCATCAGTTTGTTAGCTAGCTATATTTTATTGGGATTAACTCTGGCTGCACCAATTGGTCCAGTCAATTCTGCCCGGCTGGATAAGGGGATTAAGAATGGTTTTTGGCATGCATGGATAGTCGGCACAGGCTCAATGATTGCTGATGCTATATTCATGCTATTGATTTACCTAGGTCTTGTTAATTTTTTGGACATTCCCGAAATTCAAATTTTCCTCTGGCTTTTTGGATCATTTGTCCTTATTTATACTGGTGTAGAAGGCATAATCAAGGCGAATAATATCGAACTCGCATTCAGCAGAGGCAAGGAATCATTGTTCAAATGCTTCCTTACTGGTTTTTTAATGTCAATCAGCAGCCCATTATCTATCTTGTTCTGGCTGGGGATATATGGATCAGTATTAGCTAAGACTGCAAGTAATTATGGACGAACGGATTTATTGATTTACAGCAGCATGATTTTTCTCGGACTTGCATTATGGGATATTTTAGTAGCTTCGATTACTACTGGCTTCAGAAGGTTTTTAAACTATGGAAGCCTTAGGGCGATTTCAATTCTATCTGGACTTTCTTTGCTAGGGTTCGGGTTATACTTCGGCTATCAGGGGATTACGGCATTATTATAATAAAAATCCCAGGTTCTAGAATCGGTAATTTCAGCAGCCGTTATATATTGAAGTATTTAATGCCATCGTNNTATTTATTGGGTTTATAGGATTTAATGCCATCGCCAGGTTGATTTTTGGCTATAAGTATTTTTCGAAAATTATTTTTTGTCTATGATCATTTTAAATCATCATAATAGAATTAGAATTAGGAAAAATAAAGCTACCAGGTCAAACAAAACTGCTAATCCTCCAACTGGAGGATATTTTTTTGTATTTTCACAAAACTATCAAAAACAATCATTAAAAAGGTATTTTTGAATGATAATGAATGTTTTTGAAAGAAAGTGATTGATTTTTGTAATCGATTACATTAAAATGAAAGTACGAATCAAACAAGGAGGAGTTGCTCGTGCTGACTTCTGAGCGCCACCGGCTGATTTTACAAATGATAAAAGAAAAGCCAATCGTTAAAATACAGGAGCTTGTTGATCTGACTGATTCTTCAGAGTCGACTATACGACGAGATCTTACACAGCTCGAAGAGAGCAAATATCTGAAAAGGGTGCATGGCGGGGCAGCACGATTAAGGGGTAAATTGCAGGAGCCGAGCATGACTGAAAAATCTACCGCAAACCTTCAAGAAAAGAAGAAAATCGCTCAATATGCAGCAAGCCTGATTGAAGAAGGCGACAGTATTTATCTTGATGCTGGATCAACGATCAGGGAAATGATTCCATACCTTCAAGTTAAGGATATTGTCGTCGTTACAAATGGCTTAATGCATCTGCCGCACTTGCTGGAACGCCAGATTGAAACGTACGTAATCGGCGGTTACGCTAAGCTTAAAACGAATGCAATTATCGGGAGAGGCGCATTATCCAGTCTGGAGCAATATCGATTTGATAAGTGTTTCCTGGGGGTAAATGGAGTACATCCACAATCTGGGTATACGACTCCAGATCAGGAAGAAGCAATGATCAAACAGAAAGCAATGTCGTTGTCCCGAGAGGTATATGCGCTTGCCGATGACTCGAAATTTTCCGAAATCGCTTTCGCTAAAATAGCAGATCTGAATGAGGCTGTTATCATCACAAATTTGCTTGAAGAGGAAACCGATATTTTATATACAAGCAGAACTACAATAAAGGTTGTGACATCATGATTTACACTTTAACTCTCAATCCATCTGTAGATTACATTGTTGAAGCAAATGAAATAATTCTCGGTGAATTGAATAGAACAACGAAGGAAGCTAAATTTCCTGGAGGAAAAGGAATAAATGTTTCCAGAGTCCTTCGCGCAATGGGGACAGAGAGTAAAGCAACAGGGTTTCTGGGAGGCTTTACTGGAAGGTATGTGGAGGAGTTTCTTAATAAGGAAGGTATCTACACTGGCTTTATTAAAGTAGATGGTGATACGAGGATTAATATTAAGATAA
>DMSR01000277.1 GCA_003457145.1 Bacillus sp. (in: firmicutes) | reverse complement strand
TCATCGTCATGGGATTTAAATGGGCTGGCCCTTTGAGGAAAAAATCCTTTTGCTTTTCAACAATTTTCATCGAAACCTTTAACAGCGTGTCTTTTCGCTGCTCGAGACTTCGTTGAATCCATTGGAAATCCCCTTGTTTTTCCTGAAGAAACCTGTTAACATCGGGGTCCTTATGCGTGGAAAGCTGCCGGTAATAGCTTTCATTAAATGATATTTTCGGAATTAAGGCATCAAAAACACTTACTGATACATCATCCCCATCACGCCTTACAACCACATCAGGCACGATATAGGCAGCCTTTTCCCTTTGAAAAGCCGCGCCCGGCTTTGGATTCAGCGATTGGATGTAATCATGCACTTTCTGAATGTCTTTTATATCCACGTTCAGCATTTTCGCTAACGCCTTCCATTTTTTCTCGGCGAAAAGCATGAAATGATCAGCGATAATCTGTTTTGCAAGCACATTCTCTGGCGAACTATTTTTCCGTTCCAATTGTAAAATGAGACATTCCTGCAAATCCTTTGCAGCGATGCCTGCTGGGTCCAAAGCATGCAGCTTTGACAGACATGAATCCATTTTATCCTCTGGAAAAAAGAATCTAGCAACCAACTCTTCCTTCCTGGTACTTAGGTAACCGTTTTCATCTATACATTCTATTAGCACATGAAGCATATGTTTTTCATCTGGTGCAATCTTCAGCATGTTCAATTGTGATAACAGATAACCCTCTAGTGTTTCTGTCTCACTCGCTCCAATTTGCTCTATCAAATTCTTCTGATCTCTGTCAAACCCCTGTTTATTGGTTTTTCGAGTACGATCCATATTTGCATCAAAGTTTGTGATGTTTTTGAAGTCCACTTGAATAAGGGGATTTTCCATTGATTTAGCTTCTAGAAAGGCAGCAAGCTCCTGGGCCGAATATTGCAAAAGTGCAATCGCCTGTGTGAGCTCTTGAGTCATTGCCAATTTCATCGTCTGTTTCTGCCATAATCCAGTCTTAAGATCCATCCCAATCACCCCACATTCATTTTACATGATAAACGGACTAAGGTGTATGGAAAGAATTTGGCATCAGGTTTGCATTTGCGTTAGCAACTAGATCTCACAACCCCGCTTGATTTCGCCGTTGATGGAAGCGCAACACCAAGCGACGGGGCATGCGACCTGTTATACCTGGTTTAAGTAAACGCTAGGCCAATGGGGCGCACGAGGACTGGTATACCTAGTCCAACTTGCCCCCATTGCCAACAGATAAAAAATACCCCTGCGCTATTTGAAAAGCGCAGGGGTATTTTTGTGACGCCCTCGGAGGGAATCGAACCCCCATCTCAAGAACCGGAATCTTACGTGCTATCCGTTGCACCACGAGGGCAAATGGTCAAAGTTATTGTGCCAAAGTGAATTGGCGTTACGCTTACCTATTATAGGGGAAGTTTAAATGGTTTGCAAGAACGTTTTTTTGTTAAACACTTTCCACTCGCAAGATTCATAGCCCAAAACAGCTTTCATCACTGTTTAAAAAACAGAATCTTGGGTAAGATGGAAACGGTACAGCAATTTCGAGGCTTTTTACGCATGGTTGGTTAGTTTTTGTAATAGATTCGTGCTATTCCCGGCATTTAGTCCGATGAAATCGAACAGTAATTGGTTTATTACCGGTTGGAACGATTTTATTACCGGTTGGAACGATTTTATTACCGGNNCGGTTGGAACGATTTTATTACCGGCTGGCAGACTTTTATTACCGGTTGAAGCAATTATATTACCAGTTCACACTCATGACCACCTTAACAACCGTTCATAGGATTCGCCAAAGTCCTCACGTGAAGTCCTAAACTTTCCAATCATTAAACCAAATGCTGCCGAAATGAGCCTTACGAAATTATTGTCGAACAGTTTATATACGCGATGGAATCGATTCGTTTGACCTTTCTTGACCATGCGTGTATCATAAAAAATACATAGGTATCCTGGCAAACGAACCATAAATAGCCAGATTGCTTACTGCCTTCAGGGCAACAGAAGATTTATGTTAAAGGAGGAAAACAAACATGAACTTGATTCCTACAGTTATCGAACAAACGAACCGTGGCGAAAGGGCATATGACATTTATTCCCGCCTGTTAAAGGACCGCATCATCATGCTAGGAAGCGGGATTGACGACCATGTCTCAAACTCAATCGTTGCCCAGCTATTATTCCTGGAAGCTGAAAACCCAGAAAAAGACATTTCCATTTACATCAATAGCCCAGGCGGCAGCATTACAGCCGGAATGGCAATCTACGATACAATGCAGTTCATCAGACCAGATGTACAGACAATCTGTATCGGTATGGCTGCTTCGATGGGTGCATTCCTGCTTGCTGNNTGCACAAGGCCAGGCAACGGAAATCGAAATCGCTGCAAAGCGCATTCTTTTCCTTCGTGACAAACTGAACACGATTCTTTCCGAACGCACAGGCCAGCCCCTTGAAGTCATTGCGAAAGACACTGACCGCGATAATTTCATGACAGCTCAGCGCGCGAAGGAATATGGGCTAGTTGACCAAATTATTACACGTAACGTCCTTGAAGAAAAGAAAGATAAGTAATGATGAAAAAACTCGCTCCCGGTTTGGGAGCGAGTTTTTATATGATCAGCCTTCATTTTGAATATATTCAGCAAGCTTTTTCAGCGCCTCTTCTTCATCATTTCCTTCTGCAATTAAATTAACCGATGCTCCTGCACTTACGGCAAGGCTCATTAATCCCATTATGCTTTTCGCGTTTACCTTTTTTCCGTCCTTCTCCAGAAAAATATCGGATGCGAACCGATTAGCCTCCTGCACAAACAATGCTGCCGGACGTGCCTGTAAACCAGTTTTTAACTTTACTTTCACCTGTTGTTCCACCATTTCATTTTCCTCCTCTATTCTTCTATTGATTAAACTGGCCGCCCCGCAGTTTATCTGCGATTTCATCTATTTTCCGCAGCCGATGATTGATTCCTGATTTACTTATTGTTCCCCCTGTTACCATTTCACCTAATTCTTTTAAGGTAACATCCTGGTAATCGACTCGTAGCTGGGCTATTTCTCTTAACTTGTCTGGCAAAATATGCAGACCTGCTGTATCCCGAATATAGCGGATATTTTCTACCTGGCGAAGGGCTGCACCTATCGTCTTGTTCAAGTTCGCTGTTTCACAATTTACAAGACGGTTGACCGAATTCCTCATATCACGGACGATCCTGATATCCTCGAATCGCAGAAGCGCATTATGCGCACCAACAATTGTCAAGAACTCAGTGATTTTCTCAGCCTCTTTCAAATAGGTAATGAAACCCTTTTTCCGTTCCAGCGTTTTGCTGTTGAGGCCAAAGGTATTCATTAATTCACATAATGATTCATTATGTTCCTGGTACATGGAGGCAATTTCCAAATGATAGGAGGACGTTTCCGGGTTATTGACTGACCCGCCGGCTAAAAAAGCTCCTCTTAAATAAGACCGCTTACAACATTTCTTTTTAACAAGGTTAGCGGAGATTTCATGAATAATCTCAAAACCTTCTCCGATAATCTGCAGATCCTCCAGAATATCTCTGGCTGACTCTTTCAAGCGGACAATATAAACATTATTTTTTTTCAGCCGCATTTTTTTTCGGACAAGCAGTTCTACTTGAACCGGGAAGCTTTTCTTGATCAAAGTATAGATCCGTCGGGCAATAGCGGCATTTTCAGTTTGAATGTCTACAATGAGATTACGATTTGAGAAGGATAGCGAACCATTCATCCTTATAAGGGCAGATAGTTCCGCCTTTACACAGCAGCCCTTCACTTCAATATTCGTGAGTTCCTTTTTTGTTTCCGAAGCGAACGACACCTTCTCACCCCCTATATGAAAAGCCCGAGCGCCTTGGTAAGCCCCGACAAAAACGCCACTTCCTGTGACAATGTCGACATCCGTCCATCCTGGGCAAGTCCGACAGGCATAAGCTGAACCTCGAGGAACAGTTCTTCAGCCAAATTTGTTGGTCGCTTAGGACCCAAGGTGCAAGGCGCTGAACTAGATTTTGAGCTTAGAGTTAAAAAACCATATTCTAGACAAACGCTTGCATCCTATATCTACGCGTTATATCTCTTTTTGGTTTCATTTAAAATCATAGAATATAAAATTTCCGAGACTTTTTTCGTATCATGTCTGATCACATTGCCATCCAGCTCGGCAATCTCCTCCTGGACCACTTCTATTCCAAGGCCAGACAGGCGATCGAGATCAAAATGAACGGGCTGGGCTAGCTCCTCTTTATAACGAAGCTCTACGTCATGAGGAATCGTTTCGCTGTTCACTAGTATCGTATCGATAAAAGCGCAATCCGTATGGTCANNCATAAATCGCTTTTATATGGTCACTTGCAGTAAAATCATGTGTTTCTCCTGCCTGGGTCATCAAGTTGCAAATATACACTTTGCGCGCTTTCGCTTTGAACACTTCTTTCCCAAGCCTTTTTACAAGAAGGTTCGGCAATATGCTTGTATACAGGCTGCCTGGACCAATGACAATCAAATCTGCTTCCCTGATCTCCTGAAGAGTTTCAGGAAGAGGCTTGACGTTTTCGGGATTCAAAAACACCCGTTTGATTCTCTTTCCGGAATAAGGGATTTTGGATTCTCCTCTTACGATGCTGTCATCTTCCATCAGCGCATTTAAAACAACACTTCGGTTGGCTGCGGGCAGGACTTTACCCCTGACATTCAGGACCTTGCTCATCTCCTGGATTGCATGGACAAAGTCACCTGTAATGGATGTCATGGCCGCCAGGATCAAATTCCCCAGCGAATGGCCGGATAACTCATTGGAAGTTTTGAATCGGTGCTGGAACATCTCTTCAATTAAAGGCTCCACATCTGAAAGGGCAGCCAAGACATTCCGGATATCCCCAGGAGGAGGAATCTGCATATCATCCCTGAGTCTTCCTGAGCTTCCGCCATCATC
>DMSR01000221.1 GCA_003457145.1 Bacillus sp. (in: firmicutes) | reverse complement strand
TGATTATTGAAATTACAAGTCATAAAGCAACAAATGGAGAGGTATCTCATCATAATGTAATTTATGGTTTGTCTATGAAAGAAAACCCTCGATATTATGTGGTTGTCCGTAACGGTGAAACGGAGAAGAAGGAAGAGATTCCATACGCCATTGAATAGAGTCTAAAAAAGAGAGTGGTTTTTTGATATTATTTTNNTTTAGGAGCCTTATTTTTATTAGGAGCATGCGCCCCAAAGATTAATTGTATCTTCTTCAAATATATTATTTTTTCAAATTAATTTTAATGTAAAGGCTTAAAAAATTAGAAAAGGCAGCTTTTAATTATACTGGCTGCCTTTTTTCGTTATCTTGCCCCTTTATCTCTCCATTTAAATTGCTATTGATACTGTTTCCCCACGATAGCACGATTACCTATTTTTTGCCGCTCACTGTTATTTCCTATCTCTATAACTATAGTTACTCATTGCGTTTNNAAACGCAATGAGTAACTATAGTTACTCATTGCGTTTGGGCAGAAGGAAGAGCAAAGAAAAAGACATTCCTGGGAATGCCTTTATTAACAGGTATTTTCTTTGGTTGCAATATCCTTTACAACATCTTCTAAAGTAACATTCCTTAAAACCTTCTCCATTGCCAGCTGTGCTGCTGTGAATATTGGTTCAATTGTATTCTGGATGTTCCTGCCTACAGGACAATCAGGATGTGGACGATCATGGATGCTGAACAATTCTTTCTCCTGTACAACATTCACTGCCTTATAGACGTCGAACAAGCTAATATCAGATAATTTTTTTGCCAGTTTAGCTCCTGCTATACCCGGATGCACCTCTATCAAACCAGCTTTTTTTAACATTCCCATTAGTTTTCTAATCACGGCAGGGTTTGTATTAACACTTGAAGCGATAAATTCAGATGATGTAACTCCTTCTTTATTAAATTCAATTACAGTCAATATATGAATTCCGACAGCAAATCGGCTGCTGATGGACATATTCAACACCACCTTTATTAACGATTCCGTTAGTTATTTAATTCTTGATCATGTAATTAATTTGATTACAAGTTTATTATACCAAATCACGAACAAAATAATAAATAGCGTATAACATGTTGACAAATTGATTACATGTAATTAAAATAATTACATGTAATCAAAGTTGTTACAGATAAAAACAAACGGGAGGAATGCAAAATGAAAATATTAGTTACTGGAGCAACAGGGAAATTAGGTTCAATGGTTGTAGAATCGTTATTGAAATCGATACCTGCAAGTGACCTGGCAGTGAGTGTTCGAAACCCAGAGAAAGCAGAAGGACTTCGTGCTAGTGGAGTGGAAGTTCGACAAGGAGATTTTGATCATCCAGAAACATTGAATCATTCGTTTGCAGGGATTGACCGCTTATTAATTATTTCTGCTGATGGTGATAATGAAACAAGAATTCAACAACACACAAATGCAGTCCATGCGGCTGAGCGTGCAGGAGTAAAATTTATTGCTTATACAAGTATAGCAAATGCAACAGAAAGCAAAAATTTAATGGCTCCTCCTCATGTTGCGACAGAAGCAGCCATCATTAAGACCGGTATCCCCTATTCTTTCTTGCGAAACAACTGGTATCTGGAAAATGAAATCGGAAGCATACAAGGTGCGATAGGAGGAGCACCATGGGTAACCTCTGCCGGTGGAGGAAAAGTAGGCTGGGCACTGCAACAAGATTATGCAGATGCTGCTGCAGCGGTTCTTATTGGAAACGGTCACGAAAATACAGTGTATGAACTTTCTGGTCCTCTATTAACCCAAGAAGAATTGGCATCAGCTCTTGGTAATGTATTGGGTAAGGAAGTACCTGTAAACCAAGTTAGTGACGAGAAATATGCAGAGATCATGAAAGGCTTAGGTTTACCTGATTTTGTGATTCCAATTGTAGTAGGAATTCAAGAAAGCATTCGGAACGGTTCATTAGAAGTTGAAAGCAATGATTTTGAGAAGGTGCTTGGTCGCTCCGTTACGCCGATTAACGAGGCACTCAACAAGCTTGTAAATGCACTATCGCAAACAAAATAACCTGAACTAAACAAACCGACATTATAATAAGTCGGTTTTTTTTTCAGAAGTTCTGCAGGTAATGAAGATTTTTAATCACTTTCTGTCTATTTCAGGTATTTTTTTTCATCAATTCACGGCCATAAACTTACATTTTTTAATTGCTAATACACTATATTAATTAATTGATTATTCAAGGATGGAAGGCTCCCCGTTTATTCAATTCTTTCAGAAGTCTGTAGTATTGCTGGATTGTCATGTGCCCCAGAACATACTCCTTTCGGATAAAATCAAGTAAAACATTGGAATGCTTAGGAACTTGTAATTTACTGTTAATAAAAGCGGCAATCAAGTTTTCTATTGTCATCTCTATCTCCTCGTCGCTGTAAAAATATATTCAAAATATATCACAACATCTGGAAAAAATATTATTTTAGAAAATTTAGATTAACGACGATTTTTTACATAAATGTGAAACATATAGCGAATTTTGTCGTTATGGAGATAGATAAAAGCTTTTTATAAAGCTGCCTTATTTCATGTGAAATCATTTCTGGGTCTGCAGCTGAAGCAAGAGAAGGGCGATTTGAGACCAAGTTGTTCCCTTCAATGTTTGACGAAAAAGAAGCCAGAAACGACAGGCATCCTCTTATATATTTTGTTTTTATTGATTTTTTTCAGGTCATTTACAAATGATAGTAGATATATGATGAAAAGCAGGAGGGGGATTATGACAAATCCATTTGAAGCAGTATGGAATACTTTAAAAACCTTGGTTGACAACGAACCAGTATCACCCTTGCATGTTGGAGAGGTGATGAGCATATGGACGTATCAAACAATTCTTGAAGAAGCGATTGGTTATGAAGAGATAGGACTTAATACGACTTCGGATAATGAAGTATTAGAATTGCTTAATAATGCTAAAAAACTCTGCGTAAATCAATCACAGAGATTGTCAGACTTTATGCAAAAGGAAGGTATCCCGCTTCCTTCCAGCCCGCAGAAAAAGCCAAAGTCAGAGTCATTCGAGATCCCATTAGGTGCTAAGCTTACGGACGATGAAATTGCAAATGGCGTATCGCTAAAAATCGCTGCTGCCGCCATTGAGTGTTCGGTTGCAAATTCTCAAACAATCAGAACAGATGTCGGTTTGATCTGGACAGAATTTTATACGGAAATGCTGACTTTCGGAGCAACGACGAAAATACTTCTCCGCCAAAAAGGCTGGATAAAGATACCGCCATATTATTATCCACCTGGAATGCCTAGAAAAAATAATTAAATAGTCTAATCATTTTTTCTTATTTTCTTCGTGAATTAAAAAGCATGAGTCCGGTATTAAACCGGCCTCATGCTATCAAGATTCTTTACAACAGTCCTCTTCAAAAAACTGATGGATTTCTTCCTTCTATTCATTTTACCTCAATTTTTCTGCCTTCGCGTGCAGATTTTCTGGCAGCATCTAATACTTTTTGAGTTGAATAACCGTTTTCAAACTCGGCAAGGTAAGGGTGTTTTTTGCCAGAAACCAGGGTATCAAAAAGTGTATCCAAAGCCCTTTGAAAGCCGTTATAGTAACGTGCCGCGATTTGAGGCATAGTTGAAGGCGCTATTATATCAGGTTCTAACCTGACTTCTTCCATAGGGGAATTTTCTGCAGATAGCAGCACCTTTTTGTCGTCAAGCATGACGAGTGTACCTTGTGAGCCGAAAATTTCGAGCCACCAGGTGTATTCAGTCTGGCGTGCAGCAGAAATTAGTTCCAATGTAACAGTAGCTCCGTTTCCGAAAGTGCCCATTATCTGGAAGGCATCATCAGCTGTCCGGTGGTCTGTATTTCCGTTGGAATCGGTATGAAGTGGAATATGGATTGGCAGCTGTGCAAACACTTCTTTGAATGAGTGTCCCAACCACCATTGAAGAGTATCTGCCATATGGGAGCCTATGGCCCCAAGCATTCCTCCCCCTTTTTCTTCCTGTCCCAGCCATCCCCGAGGTTGGGAGGCAAGACTAGTATAATTTGCGAATGAGCACATGTAGCGGACATGGAGTATATCCCCGAGTTTGGCGCTTTCCATAATTTCTTTTACCTTTGTACGAGCCGGCAGAAATCGAAATTCATGATTGATCAGGCCAAGTTTTCCGACTTTGTCTCTTTCGGTAATCATTTCTTTTGCTTCATCCATATCCAAAGCCATTGGCTTTTCACACATTACATGAAAACCCTTTTTGTAAGCGGCAATTACCATTTCCTTATGTAGATTTACTGCAGAGGCTATTACGATTATATCGAGATCTTCCTGTTCAATCATCTGCTGCCAGTCTGTATAGACGTTATCGATTCCGCTGACTTTTCTTGCCTCGTCTGCATTGCCCCTCGCTACACTGGAAATTGCCACAACCTCGAACCCTTCATGGTGATCCATCATTGGCGCATGAACCTTAGCTCCAAAACCAGTCCCGATGATTCCCACTTTAAA
>DMSR01000220.1 GCA_003457145.1 Bacillus sp. (in: firmicutes) | reverse complement strand
TGGGGGGCACAGACCCAGAGGAGCAAGGATAATTTTAAAATTGGCACGGAAAAAATGCCAATAGAAGTTATTTATGCTTTTGCAGAAATCAAGAAGGCTGCAGCAGAGGTGAACGCTGACTCAGGCAAGCTGCCCGTTCCAAAAAGAAAAGCTATCGCGGCAGCTTGCGATGAAATTCTTGAAGGGCAATTTGATACACACTTTCCGCTTGTTGTCTGGCAGACAGGCAGCGGGACTCAATCAAATATGAATGTTAATGAAGTAGTTGCAAGAAGAGCGAATGAATTGCTGAAGGATACAGGCTCAGAAGAAAAGGTTCATCCAAATGATGATGTGAATATGTCCCAAAGCTCTAATGATACATTCCCAACAGCAATGCATATTGCTGCTGTTAAAAAAGTAACCAGGGAATTATTGCCTGCAATCGAGTTATTCAAGAGTACACTTAAGAATAAAGAGGCGGACTTCAAGGATATAATTAAAATTGGCCGGACACATCTCCAGGATGCAACTCCTTTGACATTGGGGCAGGAAATCAGCGGCTGGAGGGCAATGCTAGAGAAGGATGAAAAGATGATCATGGATGGCCTGAAATATGTTAAGGATCTTGCAATCGGCGGTACAGCTGTTGGGACAGGAATCAATGCATCAAAGGAATTTGGCGATCTGGTTGCGAAGCAGCTGTCTCTGCAAACAGGAGAAACGTTCAACTCATCCCCGAACAAATTTCACGCCTTAACCTCGCATGATGAGATTGTCTTTCTTCACGGTGCGCTTAAAGCACTTGCTGCTGATTTAATGAAGATAGCCAATGATGTACGCTGGCTTGCGAGCGGGCCAAGGAGTGGTATCGGGGAACTTTCGATTCCAGCGAACGAGCCGGGAAGCTCCATCATGCCGGGGAAGGTGAATCCTACTCAAAGTGAAGCTTTAACCATGGTTGCCACCCAGGTATTCGGAAATGATGCAACGATTGGATTTGCCTCTAGTCAGGGAAACTTTGAACTTAATGTTTTTAAGCCAGTTATTATCTATAACTTTCTGCAAAGCACAACGCTTTTGGCAGATGGAATTAAATCGTTCAATGATAATTGCGCTGCTGGAATTGAAGCAAACCTTGACGTAATCTCTGATCATGTAGAGCGTTCACTCATGCTTGTTACAGCGTTGAATCCGCATATCGGCTATGAAAAAGCAGCTAAAATAGCTAAGCATGCGTTCCAGGAGAACTCCACTTTAAAAGAAGCAGCAATCAAGACCGGTTATCTGTCTGCTGAGCAATATGACGAGTGGGTTAAGCCTGAAA
Organism: Bacillus sp. (in: firmicutes); assembly: GCA_003457145.1. Taxonomy (GTDB): domain Bacteria; phylum Bacillota; class Bacilli; order Bacillales; family Cytobacillaceae; genus Mesobacillus. The sequence continues at coordinate 3,075 of DMSR01000220.1, read as the reverse complement.
ATATGATTTGAAAAACTGATTTCGAAAATGATGAAGTTGTCAGTTGGAGAGACTGTTTATTTTTTCCTTTTAGAGAAAGGAATACAGAAGAATTAAATGAAGGCCCCCTTGTAAAAGGGGGCCTAATCCATTCTATTCAGTTATAGATATTGTATTGCAATTTAGCGTGCAGAACCGCCAAGTTGTTGCTCAGCCATTTGCACTAGACGCTTAGTGATTTCTCCACCAACAGATCCGTTAGCACGAGAAGTAGTTTCTCCACCAAGTTGTACGCCAAATTCTGTTGCGATTTCGTACTTCATTTGATCAAGAGCTTGTTGAACACCAGGAACTAATAATTGATTAGAGTTGTTACTGCTAGCCATTAATATTTCCTCCTTTGTGTTTTTCATTGTTGTATTTTGGGTTAGTTTGGAATTGAACCAATCATGGCTTGTGCCATGCCACCTGGGATAACCCGCGATGTGAAGTTTGGCTGGGCTAGCCGGAATTGCACCGGCACGCTCGGTTTGCTGCCTCTAAGGCTTAACCCAATGTATTTAATTTTTTTTGGTGCCGCTTATTTACTGTGTTGCTTTATTAATAACTAGTATGTTTTATTTCAACTTGTTTATTCGTATTGAGATTCAGGTAATTAATACCATAAACATCGTGCTACATAACAGTTATTAAACAACATAAACTATCGATAGCGAAGGCAGAAAGGACTGAAGTAAATGGGTATGTGCCCTCTTTGTAACGGATTCAACACGATTTCTCCGGTTTGTCCAGAATGTAACGGGAAAATGGATAACCAGGGTAGAGAGGCGGACTATTATGATGATTATAGTCCTTATATGCCGATCGACCAGATGAAGCTTGAGGATGGTTTCCCAGCAGATTACGCTAATGAGGAATGCCCGCATCTGTTTAAATGCACGAACTGCGGAACCAGCCAGGTATATTTAATTAAGGAGTGATCTTTGAATATAGCATCTTCTCATGAACGAAAAAAATGCAACCCCAATATTATTGGGATTGCATTTTTTACATTGGCCTATTTATTAAGGACGGATTCTGTATTCAGTGTCTGCATCGAAGAAGTGGACTTTGTTCATGTCAAACGCAAGGTCGATTGTTTGTCCTGGCTCAATATCCGTACGTGAATCAACACGAGCTACGAAATCTTGTCCTTCGAATGTTGAATAGATCATCGTCTCAGCACCAGTGAGTTCTGAAACATCAATAGTAGCTTTTATAGTAGCGCCCTGGGCTGCATCAATGAATACTGGCTCATCATGCAGGTCTTCTGGTCTCACGCCAAGAATGATACTCTTGCCTACATAGCCTTGGTCGCGAAGTACTTTCATTTTTCCTTCTGGAATCGCAATTGAAGATTTACCTGCAGTAAATTTCCCTTCTTCAAGTTTTCCAGTAAAGAAGTTCATAGAAGGTGATCCGATGAAGCCGCCAACAAACACATTTTCGGGCTTTTCGTAAACTTCTTTTGGTGCTCCAACCTGTTGGATGATACCATCCTTCATGACTACAAGGCGTGTTGCCATTGTCATTGCCTCAGTCTGGTCGTGCGTTACATAAATAGTCGTTGTATTCAAGCGGCGGTGAAGCTTGGCAATTTCAGCACGCATCTGAACACGAAGCTTAGCATCAAGGTTTGATAATGGTTCGTCCATCAAAAATACCTTTGCATCACGAACGATGGCACGTCCCAAAGCAACACGCTGACGCTGCCCGCCGGATAGCGCTTTTGGTTTGCGGTCCAGGTAAGGCTCGAGTCCAAGGATCTTAGCTGCTTCTTGAACACGACGGTTGATTTCATCCTTAGGAAACTTGCGCAGTTTCAATCCAAATGCCATGTTATCGTATACTGTCATATGTGGGTATAGTGCGTAGTTCTGGAAAACCATTGCAATATCACGGTCCTTAGGAGGAACATCATTGACACGTTTTCCATCGATATAGAAGTCACCTTTAGAAATTTCCTCAAGTCCTGCAATCATACGGAGTGTCGTTGATTTACCGCAGCCTGATGGACCTACGAATACGATGAATTCCTTATCCTGGATATGAAGGTTGAAATCTTCTACAGCAGTTACTTTATTATCATAAACTTTATAAATACTATCTAATTTTAACTCGGCCATGTTTTTAGCCTCCCTGTATGTTTGTCTACAATTACAGTTTAGCGAAAACCACTGTCATTAATCATCGGCAGGATGCACAAAAATAGTGTAAGCCCTTTTATGCAGTTTGTTGAAGTTAGCTGAGTCGTTATACTAACAGGCGATGGAAATTACCTTAGGTCTGCATAGAGGCATGCGAGATAAACCATAACAGCACTATCGAAGTCTTTTAAGTTAATGCCTGTCTTTTCCATGAACTTGTCCATTCTATATTGTAATGTATTGCGGTGGACATAAAGCTTTTTCGCAGCAAGTGAAGCGTTTGAGTTGCTTTCTAGGAATACCTTGATCGTCGTCATTAATTCCCTGTCATCCATAAAGGCCTCCAGTACAGATGCTTGAAGGATGTGCGTTATATCTTGAGGCATACTTGAAGCGATTAAAATCGGGAAAATCCTTTCAAATGTATACACTTTCATCCGAGTGGCAAGATTCTCGGCTTGGTGGAACAGCTTTCTTTCAACATCGAAAAAAGCTGGGAACTTCTCATTTATATTTTGGAACTTCCCAGCAAAAAACGACACTTTCATAAAAAAATCACTTTCAAATGTGATGGATATAGATTCGAGTTCATCCAATGTTTCCGAAATTTCTTTTCTTTCCTCCACCAGCAAACCATAAGAATCTTTGATCCAAATGATGATATCATCAGGAAAAAAACCATTAAGAGCCTCGGAGATTTCGTGGCGGTCAAAGTCTTTTCCATGCAGCTGAAACTGGATGATTCTACCCCTGCCGTTATCAGATGGAGGAATTATTCCATTATGAAACAGGAACTGATGCCATGAATGGGCAGCCCCAGAAAGATTTGATGTTTTTTCTTGTTCAATAAAATTGTAAAGGGCCTTCATCAGTTCCAGCTGGCTTTCAGATATATCTGAAAGCCAGCTGG
>DMSR01000058.1 GCA_003457145.1 Bacillus sp. (in: firmicutes) | reverse complement strand
GTTTCAAATCATTAGACGAAGGTCAAAAAGTAACTTTTGACGTTGAGCAAGGTGCTCGTGGACCTCAAGCTGCAAACGTTCAAAAAGCTTAATAGAGCTTATAAAAAACAGATCCTCTCGAGGGTCTGTTTTTTTGTTTTTGACAATTTCTTCGTGTTCCCTTCTACTTTTCAGTCACTTTTATTCGCAAACCATGAGGATACCATTTTTCCGTCTAACACCTGAATTAATTGAGAACAAAGCTAGTTCAAATTAGAATAGCATATCAGTCTTATGATGAATTNNCTCTTATCAAGAGTTACCTCCCTCCCTAAAGATGATTCACGTATTCTCATGGAAAGGAATAAAGTTATAGAAGATGGTTTGTTATCGGGAGGTTTTTTAATTGGCTATCAGCTTTTTCTTTAATTCCATAAATGTTAATTCAATGCAAAGTAATGCTGGTGTTTTTATAGGTGGAAACGTACAGACAGGATGGAATTCCCCAACTAAGCAGAACAACGGCATTTTTGGAACTGGCCAAGGTAACATGTATTTTGGAAATTTAAATTTGAATAGTGACAATGATGGTGTAGACCAGCCAAATATCGATCCAGATATTCAGCCTACCAGCCAGGTTCAAACTCTTTGATCGAGGAGGACAACATGAATAATATAAAAATCACTTTCGGACATATGAACNNATCATAACGAGTTCTTCTGGAGTTTTTTTCGGTACAAATTTCAATTTCAATTTTTTATCTACTATAAAGACAAATATTGGTTTCTCAATAAACGGTGATGAAAATCAGTTGGAACGAAATTTCAGTTTTGTTAAAGATCAAAATGGAATTGAAATGATTAAGACATCCGTTTAGCCTGATTCGTTTATACAGTAAAGAATTGGCTCTGCTAAAAGTCAATTTTGATCTTAAAACCCTGTTGATCGTAGTAGAAGGCGCGTATACGCCTGCGGTATGCACTGCTCAGATAGGACCTAGGCTGGAAGGGTCCACACGCAAGGGTCCAATTACCCCGCAGGAGTGAAACGACGTGGAGGCTCAGCGTGAGCCCTAAGANNTTCTTCCGCGGAAAGCGAAGCGCCTGGGATGAAAATTAACAGCCAAGTTTAACAGTAAATAAATAATTCACCTCCGCTTTGCTAATAATGAAATTGATTAACAATAAGGGGGGATGTTAAATGAGTCAGTTCGAGTTAATATTGAGAGTAGCTATTGGATTTATCGTATTGTTTTCAATGGCTAGATGGACCGGCAGAAAAGAAATCAGTCAGATGACATTTTTTAATTTAGTATCAGCTATCGCTTTCGGTTCTATCGGCGCTTCGCTTGTTGTAAATCAAAATCTAAGTATTCTTAACGGGGTTCTTGCATTAATTGGCTGGGCTTCATTTACAGTCGTAACTGATCTTATTCACATTAAATCTAAGAAAGCCCGTAAAATCCTAATGGGCGATCCAGTCATTGTAATTAAAGATGGTAAAATTATGGAAGATTCACTTCGTCAGGTTCGCCTTGATACAGATGCGCTGAGTGCTTTATTGCGGCAAAAGAATATCTTCGCCATGAGTGATGTTGATTATGCTATTTTTGAAACAGATGGAAAATTATCTGTCATCAAAAAAGATAACAAACAATTTGTAACTAAGAGTGATTTAAATATCGTATCGACTCAAAGGAATTTTGTTCCACTTGCCACACAAGTTATTTCTGACGGAGTGATCAACCAGAATAACTTGACAAAGTTGAATATGGATGAGTATTGGCTAGAAGACCAGCTTAAACTAGCAGGTGTTCAATCTGTTCAAGATGTATTTTATGCAGAGGTCCAAACGGATGGTACACTGTATGTTGACAAAAGGAATGATATGCTCCATTAAGAAAAGCAAAACTGCCTTGGTCAGCCTTTATAAGCATTGGCCGACTAAACCGCCTCATCCTCTGGCATCTTTCGTTAATAGGACATCGTGTTCGCTGGAGGAACAATCTCGGTGGAGTCGCTCTTTAAATTCATTGGGCAACCAAAAGAACGCATGGGGCTAGTCGCTGGAGCCTGACTATATTAAAAGTACAAAAGTAATACATACTTAAGAAAAGGTTCATGACTGAGTCATGAACCTTTTTCTCCCTCCTGCTGGATCTCTACCTGTTGTGACTTTACCATTTTTTCAAGCCATTCAGGATGTTCTCCCTTATCGCTATCAGTATAAATTTCTGTTATATCCCTTTGAGTCAATCTTGATAAAATATCATGGATATCGTTATGATCGCCACTGATGCTTCCAAAGCCCTGATTTTGACTTTTCTGGCTGGTAAAATCCTGTGGAAAGCTATTCCCGAAATTTACACATGATGCATCCTGAATGGTACCGATCTGAATGGATCCTATATAAAAAGTAGGGTTTAAAGTGTTCATCCCATCCCCCTTTTCTAGTTTCCGATAATAATTTCCTTCCCGTCAATAATGACTTTTAACACCGGGCTGCTGCCTTGGTTCTCTATATACTCATCATCCTTATCGCGGGACTTTAACGCTTCCTCTTTTTCGTCGGTTTGTTTATCTTCCTCTCCGAATTCATTCTGACCCTTTTTCTTTTTAACATTCTTCTCTGGTGGCTTGCTTGATTGTGACTTTGTGGATTCCACGCTTGGGGAAAAAGAATTTCCCAGATTTAGCATTCCGCTTAGTTCTTTAACGTCTATTTTATCCAAGTGATAGGAAAGTTCATCAAGCTGAAGTGTTTCGATCATCACCTTCTCAATATGGAAGTGGTATTCCTGTTTCCCTGTCCCCATAATTGTCTCGATTTTTTCATTAATCCCTTGAATCAGTTTAATCAATTCAGAATCATTCATTTTTCATTTCCACACTTTGATGCTGCGAAAATGAATGAATTCTGGTTATCCTATTCTTATTCCCTTCTACAATACCGAATGCTTCTGCAGAAGACCTCCGGCTCTTCCAACTGGACTGAACATTTACGCCAGCATGGATTCCTGAACTATTTTGGACAATGTCAGCTGCCAGCGTTTTAAATTGTATTTTTGTCATAGAACTCACCTCCTGCATCAGCCATGAAACTTAATTTGAATCCGTTCTTGCACCTGTGATGCTTGCCGGAGCATCACAGGAATCTTGATAAACAGCAGTCCATTAAAATAGTCTGCCTCAACCCGGTTAATCGTACATTCACTAGGAATCTTTACTTTGCGTTTGAACATACCACCTGAGCGCTCATTGACAATTAATTTGTCTTCATCAATTACATACGGACGCTTAAGGTCTCCTTCAATCGTTAAATTATAACCATCCAGTGAAAGTATTACATCATCCTGCGAGACCAATCCCGGGAGTTCCACAACGATGAGTACTTCCTGGTCACCACGGACCATATCTATCCTGGGGCCGACAAGAGGCATAAGTTCAGATACAGCCTCGAAGAAATCAGCACCAAGGATTCGCCTAGCCTCACCCATTGAATCAAAGTTTTTCTTTCGGCTCATAGTTCCTCCTAGAATGTTTAGTATTGGTAAAATATATTGTAAATAAGGGTTACTTATACATGGATACTAAAAGGTGTGGGCTGTATTGCAAAAATTTAATTTGTTTTATTATCTATAAAAAAGGCTCTGTTAAACTTGTCTGTTGATTTTCGTTCCAGGCGCTTCGCTTCCGCGGGGCCGGCGCTGAGCCCGCAGGAGTCTACGCGCCTCCCACTACAATCAACAGGATGTAAAATCAACATTGGACTTTAACAGAGCCAAATTTAAAGTACAGTTGCCTGAATTTAATAATTCACATGCCCGCAAAGTAAATGCGGGCTTTTTTTGCATTCCTTTAGGATTATTGTTTTGGGACTCGCACCATTAATTCCCCTTCCACCTTGCTAAAAAGAGCAGTAAAACTCCATTTATATTGAGATAAAAGCCTCCCTAAAGAAAACTTCCACGTAAAATTCATGAATGTGTTTAAAGTATGAAATATTTAAAAAATTCTTGAATTTAATAGGTGATTCCCCTTAAAAAACTCTCTTTTAACAAAAATAGTAACCGAATTTCCACAGCAAAGGAGCTACCCCTGATGTTACAAATAAGAAAAGCGCTTTATTTTTTTGCTATCTTTAAAACCCATAGGAGTATGGGCATTTTTTTTGAAAGCGAGGTGTTAATCCTCTATAAGTTGTTTTATTTATCATCATTTGGGATTTGTTAAAAACCAGGCGGAATTCCGCTGACAGAAGAGGTGAGAGTTTTGAAGCTATTCGGAAAAAAAGTATTGATCCTGATGTCCGGCGCCCTTTTGATCATGTCTGCCGGGTGTGATAACCAGGAGAAGACCGTCACAGAGCCAACTGCTACTGAACAAAAACCAGTGGAGAACACAGCAAAAACCAAGAACCTGGAGGTATTTCCAGTATTACAGCCAGCTGCTGACAGTTATTTCAAAAAAACAGCACAGTCCATTACTGCTCGCGATGTTTTCGAGAAATTGATCCTTAATTATGATCCCTCCTACTTGATTGTAGATGTGCGGGAAACTGCGGCTTTTGCTGCCGGACATATTGAAGGGGCCGTGAATATCCCCTATAAAATGACTGCTGACCCAAACCAACTGGCCAATTTGCCAAAAGATAAAAAGATTGTGGTGGTGTGTTACAGCGGCCATACAGCAAGCCAAACTGCAGCGCTATGGAATTTGCTCGGATATGATGCAATTCCAATGGTAAATGGCATGGGTGGCTGGACGAGTGATGCAGCATTGGGTACTCCACTGCCGAAAAAGCCATTTGAGTTCACAGTGGAAACATTGGAAACAAAGGCAGGAAGCTTTGAATTGCCAGCTCCTGAAAACAAGCAATACGCATCAGAAACAGAAGTTATTTTAGGTGCTGCCGATGACTATCTTAAAACTGGACTTCCGCCAATCATAAAACCTGCTGATATCGATGCAAAGACAGATGACTTTTTTTTGGTAGATCTAAGGGCAGGCTCCGAATACAGAAATGGCCATATTGCGGGTGCAATTAATATTGCCTACGAAACACTCGGAGAAGTCGAACAGTTAAAGAAGCTATC